>NZ_JAIUJZ010000009.1:0-25327 GCF_020176775.1 Saccharopolyspora sp. 6M | reverse complement strand
GGGGCAACCCCGCGGCGCGCGGGTGGAACGCCCCCCAGGCCGCGGCCCGCGCCATCCGCTCGGCGCGTGCCGGGCGGGCGGCGCGCCGGGCGGCGGCGGCGGCGCGCGCCGCCAGGTGGGCGAGGCCGCACTCCAGCACCAGCCGCTGGTCGACCAGCCGGTGGACCTCGTCGGCAGCGGCCCGGTAGCCGTCGGTCTCGCGGACGGCGCTGCGGGCCGGTTCCGCCACGACGCGGGTACCACCGCCCCGGCCCGGTCGCCGTTCCAGCACGCCGTCCCGGCCCAGCGCGACCAGCGCCCGCCGCACCGTGATCTGGGACACGTCGAGGGCGGCGGCGATCGCGGCGTTGCCCGGCAGCCACTCCCCCGGCGCGAGCAGCCCGAGGTCGACGGCGAGGGAGATCCGGGCGCGCACCGTGTCCACGGCGGACAGCCTGCGGATTCCGGACAGCGCGGGCGAGGCCAGCGCCGCGCCGGGATCCGCGGTCTCGTCCGGGTCAGAACTCGCCATGAACCACAGCGTAATCGCACGTCAAGCACAAAGTGGTCACATTGAGCACTCTTGCCCGCGGGGCGGGGGCTGACCTATTTTCTTCCAGTCGTCCCGGCCACCGTCCATCGGCGCCGCTCCGCCACCCGGAAACGAGATCCGATGCCCCGACCACTGCCGCTCGCGCTGGCGCAGGAACCGCCGCTGCCCGCGACCGCGCCCCCGGACGAGTTCACCGCCCAGGTCGAGGCGCTGCTCGCCGAGCACCCCGGGACCCGGCTGGTGGCCTACCCGGAGCTGCACCTGTGCGGCGTCACCGGCCCGGACCGCGACGCGGAGCTCGCCGACGCCGCCGAACCGCTGCACGGCCCCCGCACCCGGCGGCTCGCCGAGCTCGCCGGGGACCTCGGCGTGTGGCTCGCGCCCGGCACCGTCTGCGAACGCGGCGAGGGCGGGGAACTGTTCAACACGGCGCTGGTGTTCTCGCCCGCGGGCGAACTGGTCTCCTGGTACCGCAAGGTCTTCCCGTGGCGGCCCTACGAGCCCTACGACCCCGGCGACCGGTTCGTCGTGTTCGACGCCCCCGGGATCGGCCGGATCGGGTTCAGCATCTGCTACGACGCCTGGTTCCCCGAAGTGGCGCGGCACCTGGCGTGGATGGGCGCCGAACTCGTGCTCAACCCGGTGCAGACCACCACCCCGGACCGGGCGCAGGAACTGGTGCTGGCCCGGGCGAACGCCATCACCAACCAGGTCTTCGTGGCGAGCGTCAACGCCGCCGCCCCCGTCGGCACCGGCGACGGCCTGCTCGTCGGCCCGGAAGGGCAGGTGCTCGCGCACGCCGAAGGCAGCGCCTCCGGCGCGCTCGCCGCGACGGTCGACCTGGACGAGGTGCGGCGGGTGCGGACCGAGGGCACCGCGGGCCTCAACCGCGTCTGGGACCAGTTCACCGCCGACGACTCCCCCGTCGCGCTGCCGCTCTACGACGGCCGCATCGACCCGCACCGCTGGCACCCCGCGGCGCACGACTAGGAGCAACGCACATGCCCGGAAACGCACCGGTCCTGAACCGGTCGCTGCGACTGCACTCGGTCGTGCTGTTCGGCGTCGCCTACATGGCGCCGATGATCGTGCTCGGCACCTTCGGCGTCGTCGCCGAGGAGACCAGCGGATCGGTGCCGACCGCGTACCTGCTGGCGATGGTGGCGATGCTGTTCACCGCGCACAGCTACGGGAAGATGGCCGCCGCCTTCCCGGTCGCCGGGTCCGCCTACACCTACGCCCGGCGCACGCTCGACTCCCGCGCCGGGTTCCTGGTGGGCTGGGTGGTGCTGCTGGACTACTTCTTCCTGCCGATGGTGATCTGGCTGCTCGGCGCCACCTACCTGCGCGCGCAGTTCCCGGACGTGCCGTTCTGGCTGTGGATCGTGCTGTTCATCGCCGCCACCACGGCGCTGAACGTGCTGGGGATCAAAGTCGCGGACAAGACGAACTCGGTGCTGATGTCGTTCCAGGTGCTGGTGATCGCGATCTTCGTGGTGCTGTCGCTGCGGCACGTGTTCACCACCACCGGGGCAGGCGCGCTGCTGGGCGCGGAACCGTTCCTGAACCCGAGCACCACCGCGGCGGGCGTGTCGGCGGGAGCCGCGCTGGCCGCGTACTCGTTCCTCGGGTTCGACGCCGTCACCACGCTCACCGAGGAGACGTTGGAACCGCGGCGCACCATGCCGCGCGCGATCCTGCTCATCACGCTGATCGGCGGCGGCATCTTCGTCGTCGTATCCTGGGCGACGCAGCTGGCGCACCCCGGTGCCGCGTTCGCCGATCCGGACTCCGCGGTGTTCGAGATCGCCCGCACCATCGCGGGGGACGCGGTCGCCGCGCTGCTGCTAGCCGGGTTGATCGTCGCCCAGTTCGCCTCGGGGCTCGCCGCGCAGGCCGGGGCGGCGCGGCTGCTGTTCGCGATGGGCCGGGACGACGTGCTGCCGCGCAGGCTGTTCGGCCGGGTGCACCCGAAGTTCCGGACGCCCGCGGTGAACATCGCGCTGACCGGCGCGATCGGGCTGATCGCCATGTTCCTCGACGTGTCCACGTCCACCTCGTTCATCAACTTCGGCGCGTTCGTCGCGTTCACCTCGGTGAACCTGAGCGTGATCGGGCTGTTCGTGCGGCGGCGCAAGGCCGGCGAGGCGCCGTCCCCGTGGACGTTCCTGCTGCTGCCCGCGATCGGCGCGCTGATCGACCTGTGGCTGCTGGTGAACCTGGACCCGGCGGCGCTGCTGCTCGGCGGCTGCTGGCTGGTGCTCGGCGTCGGCTACCTCGCCTACCGCACCCGCCTGTTCCGCGATCCGCCGCCCGAGATGCAGCCGGAGGACCCGTCCCCCGCGCCCGCCGGAGCGTCCTGACGACTGCCGGTCGCCGAGGTGCCGGGATCATGGGGTGATGGGCTTCGACTCCGCACCCGAGCTGGTCTGGTACGCGAGCTACGGCTCGAACATGCACGCCGACCGGTTCCGGCACTACCTGGAAGGCGGCACGCCGCCGGGTGGCCGCCGCGCCTGCCCGGGGTGCCGCGATCCGCGCCCGCCGCGGCGCACCACCGGGCACCGGGTGCCGGGCGGCGTGTACTTCGCCACCGAGTCGCGGGTGTGGGGCGGCGGCCGCGCGTTCCTCGATCCGGAGCTGCCCGGTTCGGCGGCGTTGCGCGCCTACCTGGTGACGCCTGGGCAGTTCGCGGACGTCGTGGCCCAGGAGATGTACCGGGAGCCGGGCGGCGACCTGGATCTGCGAGAGGTGCTGCGCACCGGGCGGCAGGTGCTCGGACCGGGCCGCTACGAGACGCTGCTGCACGTCGGCGAGCGGGACGGGCACCCGGTGCTGACCTTCACCGCGCCGTGGTCCGCGGCGGAGGTGCCGCTGCTGGCGCCGTCGGCGGAGTACCTGCGGATGCTGCTCGGCGGGCTGCGCGCCGGTCAGGGCTGGGATGTGCGCACCGCGGCCGAGCACCTGGCGCGACTGCCCGGCGCCCGCGGGGCCTGGAGCGCGGCGGACATCGCCCGGCTCGCCGGATGACCTTGCACTAGCCGCGCTCGAAGAGCTCCGCCAGGTCGGCGCCGGAGAGCACCCCGGCCGTGTCGGGGAACGTGCCGGACGCGATCTCCCGGGACTCGTGCACCAGGGCGCTCAGCGCGGCGCGGGCCAACGTGGAACCGAGGCTGATCCGCCGCACCCCGAGCTCCGCCAGCTCGGCCACCGACAGCGCGCGGGCCGCACCGACCGCGAGCACGTTCACCGGTGCCGTGACGGCGGAGCACACGGCGCGGATCGCCTCGGCGTCCGGCAGCGCCGGCGCGTACAGCACGTCGGCCCCGGCCTCCTCGTAGGCCCGCAACCGGCGGATCGTGTCGGCCAGGTCGGCGCGGCCGTGCAGGAAGTTCTCGGCGCGGGCGGTGAGGGTGAACGGGAACGGCAGCTCCCGCGCCGCTTCCGCGGCCGCCGCGATCCGCTCGACCGCCTGGTCGAGCTCGTAGATCGGGTCGTCGGCGCGCCCGGTGGCGTCCTCGACGGATCCGCCGACGGCACCGGCGAGCGCTGCCGCCCGCACCGCGTCGGCGGCATCGCGCGGCTCGTCGCCGTAGCCGTTCTCCAGGTCCGCGGAGACGGGCAGCCCGGTGGCCTCGGCGATCTCGCGCACGTTGTCCACCGCCTCGTCCAAGCCCACCTGGCGGGCCGCGTCGCGACGGCCCAACCGGCTCGCGAGCCCACCGCTGGTGGTGCCCAGCGCGGGGTAGCCGAGCCCGGCCAGGATCCGCGCGGTGCCCGCGTCCCACGGGTTGGGGAGCACGAACGCCCCCGGTCCGCGGTGCAGCTCGGCGAAGGTGGTGGCGCGGCGGTGCTGTTCAGCGGCGGTGAGTTCCACGGGCGTCCTCTGCGTCGGCTTTCCGGTCCGCCGCATTCTCACCCGCCACCCCGACAGCGCCGGGGACCGATGCTGCCGGTGGCGGAGCCGGTTCACCGCAACGGAGCGTGCTCGTCCAGGAAGCGCAGCAGTTCCGCGCGGCTCACCGCGCCACCGATGCTGTGGAAGTCGGCGTCGAAGGCGTGCTCGCCGAACGGGAACGCCGCGTACACCACCTGGTCGCCCGCCGCGCGCAGCCGCTCGGCGAAGCCGTGCACCCGGTCCTCGAAGATCAGGTGGTCGGAGGAACCGGTGACCAGCAAGGTCGGCATCAGCCCCGGCCGCACCCGGTCCAGCGCCGAGGCGTACTCGTAGCGCTGCGGGTACCGCTCCGGGGAGCCGCCGAGGTAGCTGATCGCCACCCGCCGCGCGTACCCGGCGACCCCGTTGTCGTCGTAGGCGCCCGCGAGGTCCACGGCCGGGTAGAAACCGGCCACGGCGATCGGCGGCGCGGGCGGCGCACCCCCGCAGCTGCTCACCGCGTCGTGGTCGGCCAGCGCGTAGCCGGCGTTGATGCTGAGGCTGCCCCCGGCGGATCCGCCCGCCAGCACCACGCGGGACGGGTCGACGCCGAGTTCGCCGGCGTGCCCGGTGACCCAGTTCAGCGCGCACACCACGTCCGAGGTCGCGTCGCGCCAGCGCACCGGCGGCGCCAGCCGGTAGTCGATGGAGATCACCGGGTAGCCGTGGTCGGCGAGGTTCCGGTAGAGGGCGCGCTGCTCGTAGCGGCTGCCCGTGATGAACCCGCCCCCGTGCACCCACAGCACGGCGGGCCGGTCGGTCCCCGGAGTCGGCGGGGACCAGATCGAGGCCCGCAGCGGGGTCCCGCCCACCTCGGCGTACACCTCGGTGCGGTCCGGTGGTGCGGCGGGCGTGCCGGTGCCGATGAGCTCGGCGGGGCCGAGGTCCGCCCCGCGGTCGTGCGCGAAGGACAGCTGCGCGCCCAGCACCACCAGCGACCCGAGCAGCGCGAACGCGCCGCCACCGCCGAGGGCCGTCGCCCCGCGCCGCGACCCGCACCGCCGGGCGAGCACCGCGAGCAGGCAGCACAGCAGCCCCAGCAGCACGAACCGCAGCGCCCACTGGCCGACGTACCGCGAACCGAGCGCGCCCGCCACCGGCACCGCGGGGACGAGGGCGCCGAGCACGAGCAGCGCCAGGACCAGCGCGCACGCGATCAGCGGCAGCACCGCGGCCTTGGCGAGCTGCGCGGCGGAATCGGGCCGGGCGGAGAGCGGTCCGGGCTCAGCAGGCATGCCACACGTCTACCGGGCGCGCCGCGGCGTCGCCCGTTGGGGCGACATCAGGCGGTACGCGGCCGGTCCGACGAGCCGGTGCCACGAGCTCGACCCACCCGCCAACCGGCCGCGGGGGGGGCGGCGGGGGGGGGGGGGGGGCCCCCCCCCCCCCCCCGGGGGGGCGGGGGGGGGGGGGGGGGGGGGGGCCCGGCCGCGGGGGGTAGCCCACAAAACACATGGCCGCCCCGGGGGGGGGCCCCCCCCGGCGGCCCGGGGGCGGGCCCCCCCCCCGGGCCCCCCCCCCCCCCCCCCCCCCCCCCCGGCCCGGGGGGGGGGCGCCGGGGCGCGGGCCGGAACGACCCGCGCGACCGGTGCGTCAGTCGTGCTGCTTGCTCTTGCGGCCCGTGACCTTGTTGTACACGATCAAAACGATGATCGCGCCGATGACGGAGCCGATCCAGCCGAGGGGCTGGAACCCGCGGAGGCCGAAGGTCAACGCCCCGAGCAAGAAGCCGCCCACGACGGACCCCACGATGCCGAGCACGATCGTCCGCAGCACCCCGATGTCGTCCTTGCCGGGCACGACCGCCCTGGCGATGAACCCGGCGATCAGGCCGAGCACGATCCAGCCGATGATGTTGCCGATCATCGCTTCCTCCTTCTGTAGGTGCCCCTCCCGAGCGGTGACCCTACTTGGCCGAGGTGGTCCGGGCCGAGCCTGCGCACGGGTGTGTTCGGCCGCCGCGTTGACAACTCCCGTTGCCGATCCTGCAATGGCGGGATGACCGAAACCCCGTCCGCGGAGCTGGACGCGACGCTGGCCCAGGTGGGTCCGCGGCTGCGGGCGCTGCGCAAGCGCGGCCGCCTGACGCTGGCCGCGCTGTCCGAGACCACCGGCATCTCGGTGAGCACGCTGTCCCGGCTCGAATCCGGCAGCCGCCGCCCCAGCCTCGAACTGCTGCTGCCGTTGGCGAAGGCGCACCAGGTGCAGCTGGACGAGCTGGTCGGCGCGCCCGCCACCGGGGATCCGCGGATCCACCCGAAGCCGATCGTGCGCCACGGCCGGACCTTCATCCCCCTGACCAGGCGTCCCGGCGGCGTCCAGGGGTTCAAGATGATCATTCCGGGCGGGCCGCGCGCCGAACCGGACCCGCAGACCCACGAGGGCTACGAGTGGTTCTACGTGCTCAACGGCAAGGTGCGGTTGGTGCTGGGCGACCAGGACCTGACCTTGCGGGCCGGGGAGGCCGCCGAGTTCGACACCCGGGTGCCGCACTGGTTCGGCCCCGCCACCGGCGACCCGGTGGAGCTGCTGGTGCTGTTCGGGCCGCAGGGCGAGCGGATGCACGTGAAGTCGAGACCGGTCGCGTGACGCCGCCGCCCGGGACCGAGCGGCGGCGCACGATCAGTGCGAGCCCGGGGTGTGGTGCCCGGGGACGTTGCGGCTGGTGACCGCGAACCGGTTCCACGCGTTGATCACGGTGATGGCGGCGATGAGGTGCGCCAGCTCGGTCTCGTCGAACTGCGCGGCGGCCCGCGCGTACACCTCGTCGGGCACGAAGCCGTCGGTGAGCACGGTGATCGCCTCGGTGAGCTCGATCGCGGCGATCTCCCGCGCGGTGTAGAAGTGCCGCGATTCCTCCCACGCCGAGAGCTGGATGATCCGCTGCACCGACTCGCCCGCGGCCAGCGCGTCCTTGCTGTGCATGTCCAGGCAGAACGCGCAGTGGTTGAGCTGCGAGGCGCGGATCTTGACCAGTTCCAGCAGCGTCGGGTCGAGGCCCTTCCGGGCCGCGGCGTCGAGCCGGAGCATGCTCTTGTAGACGTCGGGGACGAGTTCGGCCAGGTTCAGCCGGGGGGTGTGCTCGGGTTCGTAGGACATGCCTCCGACGCTAGTGCCGCGACGCCCCGCGCTCCTGGTCCGGTTCGCGCCCGATCGGCTGGTCCGGTGGCCGCCGGGGCCGGTCCTCACTCCTCGATGCTGAAGTCCTGGCCGTAGACGGCCCAGTGCAGCGGCGTGGTCAGCGCCAGGTTGCCCTCGTCGAGGAAGCGGCGCTGCGCGGTGTCGACGCGGCTGGTGTCGCTGTGCGCCTCCTCCTCGTTCATCGCCTCCACGCGGGCGTCCAGGAACGCGTGCAGGTACGCGGTCTCGTCGCCGCCGTCGGACGGCGGGGTCGCGCGGTCCAGGGCGGCCTGGCGGATGGCGCCGAAGCTCGGCCAGTCCTGGCCGGGGCCGTGCATCACGATCGCGTCGTAGTAGGCGAACTGGCCGAGCGCGCCGAGCCCGTCCTCCTTCGCCTGCCGCACGGCCGGGTCGAAGTACACTCGGTCGCGCTCGGATTCCTGCGCCTGCTGGAAGTCGGGGTCCTCCGCGGCCTCCGCCCAGGCGTCGGTGAACCCGGGGTCGAGCCCTTCGTGCGAGTCGGTGCCGTCGACCGCGCGCAGCGCGGGCAGGTACTCGGCCAGCGGGTTGTCCGGCTTCGCCGCGGTGTAGGCCTCGACGAGTGCGAGCATGTCACCGGTGCCGGAGCAGAAGCCGATGATCCCGGCGGTGTAGCCGCGGCCGTCGCCGATGTCCTCGATGTAGCCGAACTGGGCGCGCCAGTCCAGCGAGGAGTTCTCCGCGCTCGACACCAGCTGCATCGCGATGTCCTTGGTGCGCGGGTCGGCGAGGTCGCCGTCGGCGGCGGGCGCGGCCCGCAGCACCGCGGGAGCGGTCGCCGGGGCCGCCGACAGCGCGGGCAGCGCGGTGGCGCCCAGGGCGCCCGCGGCGACACCGGTGGCGACCAGCAGCCGGAGCAGCGGCTTCGCGGTGGTGGCCATGTCCTCGGCTCCTTCTCGGGGTTCGGTGCCGGTGAGCGTCGGGGGGCTCACCGGCACCGATGAGCCAACCGGGACCTGCCGAGGGGGTCAAGCCGCGGACGCCGGCGGGAGCGGGCGCGCACCCCCGCTGCCCTGGTCAGGACCGCGGAGGCACCGGACAAGTGGGAATTTCCCCCGATCCCGGGCGCGACCGCACGTGGCGGCGGCTCGGCCGGTCGCCGAGTTCCGCTCCACCGCGCGGAGCAGTCCTCCCCCGGCGCACCGGGAGGCGGAGAACACGTTCGGGCCGCCCGGCGTGGTTCCGGCGCCGTTGTCCGTGCAAAGATCCGCAGCGGTCTGTTGCAAGGAGCTTGCTGTTGCGAAGTGCTGGTGGATTCCTGGTGCTCGGGCTCGCGCTGCTGCTGGGCGGGTGCGGTTTCACCGGAGGCGGCGCGGACGAGGACGCGCTGGAGGTGGCGGTGACGATCCCGCCCCGGGCGGCCTGGTCGCCCGCCTCCGACGACGCGCTGCTGCTGCAGCGCCTCGGCGTCACCGAAACCCTCGTGCACGCCGGAGCCGACGGCGGCGCCCGCCCCGGGCTCGCGGAGAGCTGGCAGCGCACCGCGCCGACCGAGTGGCGGTTCACCCTCGCCGCGGGCCTGCGCTTCCAGTCCGGTGAGCGGGTGCCCGCGCAGGCCGCCGCCGACTCGATCGAACGCGTCGTGCACGCCCCCGCGCCGCCGCGCGCGCTGAACGGCACCGTCGAACGCGCCACCGCGCTCGACGAGCGCACCCTGGCGGTCCGCACCACCGGCCCCGACCCGATCCTGCCGCAGCGGCTGGGCGCCGCGAACGCCGCCGTGCTCGCGCCCGCCGCGCTCCGTCCCGACGGCTCGGTCGATCCGGCGAAGGGCGTGGGCACCGGCCCGTTCGAGATCACCGCCGTCGACGGCGACCGGAGCGCGCAGCTGCGCCGCTACGACGGCCACCGCGGCGGACCGGCGAAGCTCGCCCGCGTCGAGGTGCGCTTCGTCCCCGACGCCTCCGCCCGGGTCAACGGGCTGCGCAGCGGCGAGTTCGACCTGATCGACAAGGTGCCGGTCGCGCAGCTCGGCGAGATCCGCGCCGACCCGGCACTGCGGGCCGACGCGGTGGACCTGCCGCGCACCACGGCGCTGCACCTGAACACCGCGGGCGGCCCGTTCGCGGATCCGCGGCTGCGCGCCGCCGCCCGCGCCGCCATCGACCGGGCCGGACTGGTCAGCGGGGTGTTGCAAGGCCAGGGCGTCGCCGCGAGCCGCTACTTCGGCCCCGCCGTGCCGTGGAGCTCCCAGCACCCGCCGCCCGCGCCCGACCCGGCCGCCGCGCGCCGGGCGGTCACCGAGGTCGGCGGCGGCGCGCCGATCCCGATCACCATCGGCACCTACCCGGACCGGCCCGAGCTGCCCGCGCTGACCACCGTCGTCGCCGACGAGCTCGGCCGCGCCGGGTTCGCGGTGCGGATCGTGCAGGAGCCCGCCGGGAGCATCGAGCCGCGCATCCTGTCCGGGGAGCTCGACGCCGCGGTGTACTCGCGCAACCAGCTCGTCGACGTGCCCGACGCCGCCGCCCACCTGGCCAGCGACTTCAGCTGCCGCGGCGGGTTCGGCCTGGACCACTTCTGCGCGCCCGAGCTGGACGCGCTGCTCGCCGAACTGCCCGCGATCAGCGATCCGGCGCGGCGCGCCGAGGTGTTCCGCCGCGCCGACGACCTGCTCGCCGAACGGATCGCCGGCATCCCGCTGGTGCACGAGCAGCAGCGCTTCGCCTACCGGGACGCGGTGCGCGGGGTGCCCGCCGACCCGCTGGAACGGGAATTCCTCACCAAGGAGGTCGAGCTCGGATGAGCGCGCCGATCGTCGACTACTGGAACGACCGCGCCCGCCGCGGCTACGACCAGCAGCCCGGGCAGGACCCGGCGCTGGACCGGTGGGCGAAGCGGGTCTGCCCGCTCGTCGCCGAGGCCGTCGGGCCGGGCGCCCGGGTGCTGGATTCCGGCTGCGGCACCGGGTTCCTGGCCCGCATCCTCGCCGCCGACGGGCACCGCGTCACCGGGCAGGACGCCTCCCCGGGCATGCTCGCGGTCGCCGCCGAACGCGCCGCCGCCGACGGGCTCGCCATCGACTGGCTCACCGGCGTCGCCGAGGAACCGCCCGCCAGGCCGTTCGACGTGGTGGTGACCCGCAACGTGCTGTGGACGCTGCCGGAACCGCAGCGCGCCGTCGACGCGTGGGTGCGGGTGCTGCGCCCCGGCGGGCTGCTGCTGGTCAGCGACGGCCGGTGGGACGCGGCCTCGGTCGGCGACGACGCGACCGAGGAGCGGTTCAGCTCGTCCTACTCGGACGCGGCGCCGGAACTGCCGATGGGCGTGGACTTCGCGGGCTGCGCCGACCTCGTCGAGCGCGCCGGGTTCGTCGACCGCACCGACCGCACGGCGCTGTTCGACGGCGCGCCCTACCCGAGCGCCCCCGGGTTCTTCCTGCTGTCCGCCCGCGCCCCGCGGCGGTGGCCGGCGGTCGCGGCCTGCTGCTGCGGCTGGCCGTGGCGCCGGTCGTGGCGATGCTGGTCGTGCTGGTCGCGGTGCTGCTGCCGGAGCTGACCGGGGTCGACGCGGCCCGCACCGTGCTCGCCGCCCGCTACGCCGACGCCGACCCGGATCCGGCGCTGCTGGCGGGGATCCGCGCCGAACTGGGCCTGGACCTGCCGCTGCCGCAGCGGATCGCGGCGCGGTTCGGCGCGCTGCTCGGCGGCGACCCGGGCACCTCGTGGGTGTCCGGCGAACCGGTCGCGGCGCTGGTCGGGCCCGCGCTGCGGGTGTCGGTGGGCATCATGCTCGGCGCCGCGGTCCTCTCGTTCCTGGTCGGCCACCTGGCGGGGTTGGTGGCCGCGCGCCGGCCCGGTTCGGTGCTGGACCGGGCGATCTCGGGGCTGGTGCGGGTGTTCTCGGCGGTGCCGGAGTTCGCGCTCGCGCCGCTGCTGGTGCTGGTGTTCGCGGTCGGGCTGCACGCGCTGCCCAGTTCGGGCTGGCGCGGGCCGGAGTACGCGGTGCTGCCGCTGCTGTCGCTGGTCCCGTCGCTGGCGGTGCCGATCGCGGCCGTCACCCGGGAGCAGGTGGTGGCGCTGCGGCGGGAGAACTTCGCGGTCGCCGCCCGGGCCCGCGGGCTCGGCGAGACCCGGATCTGGGCGGTGCACCTGGCGCGGCCCGCGCTGCCCGCGGCGTTGTCGCTGCTCACCTACAACGCGGCCGGGGCGATCTCCGGCACCACCGCCATCGAGGTCGTCTTCGACATCCCCGGGCTGGGCAGCACCGTGGTGGAGGCGGTGCGGGCGCAGGACGTGCCGGTCGTGCAGGCCGGTCTGGTGGTGGCGGCGCTGGCCGCGCTGGCCGTCGGCGCGGTCGGCGACCTGCTCGGGCTGGCCGCCGAACCCCGCGCGCGGCGGGAGGCCCGGACGTGAGGGCCCGGCGCCGGGCCGCGCTCGTCGCCGCCGGGATCGGCGTGCTGGTGCTGGGCGTCGGGCTGACCGGCGATCCGCTGGCCACGGACATGGGCGCGGTGCTGCGGGCGCCGTCGCTCGCGCATCCGCTGGGCACCGACGAGCTCGGGCGGGACGTGCTGGCGCGGCTGGCGCACGGCGCGCTGCTCACCCTCGGCACCGCCGGGTCCGCGCTGGTCGTGGCGGTGCTGGTGGGCCTGTTCGCCGGGTGCGCGACCGGGTGGAGCTCCTCGCCGGTGGCCGCGCTGGTGCGGGCCGGGGTGGACGTGGCCACCGCGCTGCCGCCGCTGATCGTGGCGCTGGTGACGACGCTGGTCGCGGGGCCGGGCACGGCGGCGTTGCTGCTGGCGCTGGCCGGGGTGAGCTGGTTGCCGTTCGCGCGGCAGGCCGATGCGATGACCGCGCAGCTGCGGACCCGGAACTGGGTGCTGGCGCACCGGGCGCTGGGCGCGAGCCGGCTGCTGATCTGGCGGCGGTCGCTGCTGCCGTTCCTGGCTCCGGCGGCGGGGGCGCTGGCCGCGGTGCGGCTGCCCGCGCTGGTGAACACGGTGGCGGCGCTGGGTTTCCTCGGCCTCGGGCCACCGCCGCCGCGGCCGGAGTGGGGCGCGATGATCGCCGAATCGGTGGACCACCTGGGCACCGCCCCGTGGCTGCTGGCGGCGCCGGTGCTCGCCCTGGTGGCGGTGCAGACGATCGTGGCCGCCCTGGCCGCGGAGCGCTAGCGGGCGCTGCTCACCGGCCGTGGAAGCGGGGCGCGCGGCGTTCGGCGCGGCCCCCCCTCGCCTCGGCGGCGTCCTCGCTCGCCCAGCAGGCGTCGTAGGCCCGTTCCAGGTCGGCGTCCGGCACCTCGGTGTCGAGGGAGTTCAGCGCGAGCTTCGCGTAGCGCAGCGACAGCGGAGCCAGCTCGGCGATCTCCCGCGCCCAGCTCACCGCGTCCGCGTGCGACCCGATCCGGTCCACCAGACCGCGCTCGTGGGCGGTGGTGGCGGCGAGGCGTTCCCCGGCGAGCAGCAGCGCGCGGGCGGGCCCGCCACCGGCGAGCAGCGACAGCCGCCGCACGGTCCACGGGTCCACGGCGAGGCCGTTGCGCGCGGTGGGCACCGCGAAGTAGGCCTCGAGGCCGGCGACCCGGAGGTCGGCGGCGAGCGAGAGCTGCGCGCCGGCGCCGACGGCGGGCCCGTTGATCGCGGCGAGCACCGGCACCGGCGCATCGAGCACGGACCGCAGCGCGGTGTAGAGCGCGTCCCGGAACTCGTCGCCGTACACGCCGTCCAGGTCGGCGCCCGCGCAGAACGTGCTGCCCTCGCCGGTGAGCACGAGCGCCCGGGCGCCCTGCTCGACCTGCTCGGCGACGGCGGCGGCGAGCCCGCGGCAGTGCTCCAGGTCGAGGGCGTTGCGCCGTTCGTGCCGGTCGAGCGCGATCAGCCCGACCGTCCCGTCCCACCCGGTGCTGATCATCGCGCGCGTCCTCCCCGAAGCGGTGGTCCTGGCACCGGCCAGTGCACCACTCCCGCTCCGCGGACGGTCCCCTCCCCGCACCAGATCACACCCGCCCGCTCCCCCGGTGGGCCGTGCCCCGCGGGACTGCGCGGCGGGACCAGCTCAGGGGGTGCGGACCGCGGGCAGTACGGTTCCGGGGTGCGCGTCGAGGTGCTCTCCGATCATCCGCGGTCCGAGGCCCGCCGGACCGAACAGGCCGCGCGGGAGCGGCACGCCCGCTACGAGCAGGAGGTGGCGCGGACGCGGGAGCGCCACGCCCGCCGCCGCTGGTGGCAGGTCTGGAAGCTGCCGGCCCAGTGGCGGGAACTGCGGCGGCTGCGGGAGCTGCGCCCCACCGACGATGCGGCGGTCCAGAACCGGCTCGCCCAGCAGGAAGCGGGCATCGAGGCGGAGGACGCGGTGGCCACCGCGCTGGAACGCCTCTCCGACGACTGGGTCCTGTTCCGCGGCTACCGCAACCGACGCGGCGAGGTGGACCACCTGGTGGTCGGCCCCGGCGGGGTGTGGGCGGTCGAGGTGAAGAACCACTCGGGCCGGGTGCACGCCGACGGCGATTCCTGGCGCTCGGAGGTGTTCGACCGCTACGGCAACCACGTGGAGGACCGCACCCTCGCGGACCGCAGCGGCCGCAGCTGGGGCCGCCAGGTCCGCGACGTGTCGAAGGCGCTCGCCGACTTCCTGCGCCAGCGGGGCCGCCAGGTGCTGGTGCGGCCGGTGCTGGTGGTGGTGAACCCGCGCGCGGAGATCGGTTCGGTGCGGCGCAGCGGGCTGGCGCTGGTCACCGCGAGCCTCGACGAGCTGGTGCGCACCCTGCGGCAGGCACCACCGACGCTCGGCCCGGCGTCCGCGGAGGAGGTGGCGCGGCTGGTGCGCCGCGATCACGCGTTCCACGAGAAGCGCCGGGCCCAGCGCGACGGCTAGCGACCGATCCGGGCGGCGGGCTCCGCCGAGACCAGGTGCAGCACCCGTTCCAGCGGCCCGCGCCCGAGCAGCGCCCGCCACACCACGGCGAAGACCACGACGATCGCGGTCAGCAGCAGCCACGTCAGGTGCGGCGCGGTCTGCTGCATCGCCATCAGGCCGTCCGTCCCGATGGCGGCCAGCAGCACGATGTGCCCGGCGTAGGCGGTGAGCGCGAGCGCACCCACGGCCGCGATCGGCGCCAGCACCCGTGCCCGCTCCACGAACATGCACAGGCCGATGACCAGCAACGCCGCCCCGGTGGCCCCGACGACCTCGAACGGGCTGCCGCTGTGCGCGCCCGCCGAGAGCAGCATGACCGGGCTGCCCGTCGGGACCGCACCGAAACCCCTGCTCAGCAGCACGTCCACCAGCTCCGGCGGCAGCGCGTCGCCGTAGGACGCCAGCACCTGCTCGCGGCCGCCGAACACGTTCATCGCCAGCCACGACCCGCCGTAGCCGGCCAGTGCCAAGCCGGCCCCGAGCAGCGCGACCGGTCCGCGCGCGGCGCGCAGGTCGATCCGGCCCAGCGCCATCCCGGCCAGCACGAACGGCAGCCAGGTCAGCACCGGGTAGCCGCCGTCCAGCAGCACGTGCTGGAACGCGGCAGCCGCCCCCGACCAGGACGTGAAGTCGCCGAGGTGCGGGATCGCACCGAATTCGCCCGCGGGCGGCATCGCGTCCCGGATCAGGTAGGACGCCAGCGGGGCCGCGATCGCCAGCACCCCGGCCAGCACGCCCAGCGTCCTGGCGCGCAACCGCAGCAGCGGCAGGGCCAGCAGGAACAGCACGCCGTACGAGGTGAGGATCACCATCACCGGCGCGTCGAGCATGCTCAGCACCAGTCCCAGCCCGAACAGCACGACCGCGCGCACCGCGATCCGCACCGCCACCTGCCGCCGCCGGACGCCCTCCACCGGCGCCGTCCCGCCGCTGAGCAGGGCGATCGACAGCCCGGCCAGCACCGCGAACAGGGCGGCGGACCGGCCGGACACCAGTCCGAACAGCCAGCTCTGCGGTGGCCCGGTGTGCGCGACGAACATGCCGAGCACGGCGAGCCCCCGCGCGATGTCCACTCCGATCAGCCGCCCGGTCCCGGGCCGGCTGATCCGTTCCGTCTTCTGGGATGAAATTTCTGTCGTGCTCACCCGATCATGCTCGCCGGGCGGAGGCGGTCGCCGAATCGTCCTCCAGGCCACCGCGCCTACGACTTCGGGCCGACGATGGGCTCCGAGGCCTTGCCTGATCGGTCTACGCGGGGTCCCCGATGCGCGCCAGGCCCGCGCGGTACACGATCCGTTCCGGCGGCAGCTGCGGTTCCGCTTCGGGGCGCCAGTGCGAGGGCGCGACGACGCCCGGCGGCACGAGTTCCATGCCGGCGAACAACCGGCCGATCTGCTCGGGCGACCGCCAGTAGCTGGGCGGGTTCACGTCCCGGTACAGCTCGGCGATGCGGGCGGCGGTCTCCGGCGCCAGCCACTGCGCGGTGGAGTGCGAGACGGCGAGGTAGCTGCCGGGGACGAGTTGGGCGACGTAGCGGCGCACGAGCTCGGCGACCTCGGCGTCGTCCTCGATGAAGTTGAGCACCGACACCATCAGCAGGCCCACGGGGCGGCTGAAGTCGAGCAGCCTGGTCTCCCCGGCCCGCTCGAACACGGTCTCCGGGTCCCGCAGGTCGGCGTCGACGATCTCGACCTGCTTCACGTCGGTGATCAGCTGCCGGGCGTGCGCGACCGTCACCGGCTCGTTGTCGACGTAGACGACGCGGACGGCCGGGTCGAGCCGGTGCGCGATGTCGTGCACGTTGCCCGCGGTCGGGATGCCGGAACCGAGGTCGAGGAACTGGTCGATGCCCTGGTCGACGAGGTACCGCACGACGCGGCCGAGGAAGCCCCGGTTGGCGCGGATCGAGGGCACCACGTCGGGGTTGGCGGCGAGGACCCGGTCCGCGGCCTCCCGATCCGCTTCGAAGTTGGTGGATCCGCCGAGGTAGTAGTCGTACATGCGGGCCGAGTTGGGGCGCCGCAGGTCGATGCCCTCGGTGTCGGCGGGACGTTCTCCCGGCCACCGGTCCATGGACCCACCTCCGACTCACCCGCACCGGAGTCGCCGGCGGCGGTCGGCCGCGACGGTCCGGCCGCGGTTTCAGCTACCGAGCGACCGCAGTCCGGCGAGCGCCGTCCTGATGCGCTCGGGCACGCGGACCGGGCGTCGCGTCTCCCGGTCGACGTACACGTGCACGAACCGGCCCACCGAGGCCGGCCCCTCGGCTCCCCCGCCGAAGACGGCGAGGCGGTACACGACACTGGTATTGCCCACCCGCTCCAGGCCCACACCCACTTCGACGTCCTCGGGGAAGCCGAGCTCGGCGAGGTAGCGGCAGTTGGTCTCGACGACGAGCCCGATCTCGGGGAAGTCGCGGATGTCGGCACCGGTGGCGCGGATCAGCCAGCCGTTGACCGCGGTGTCGAACCAGGAGTAGTGCACGACGTTGTTGACGTGGCCGTAGACGTCGTTGTCCGCCCACCTGGTGGTGATGGGCCACAGCACGGTGAAGTCGCCGCGGCGGGGAAGTCCTTCGGCGGGTTCGGCCATGCCGCGCAGCCTACTCGTCGGTAACGGCGGGCTGCTCCGGCCGGTCGGCGACCTCGGCGCGCACGCGTTCCTCGATCTCGGGCTTGCGCAGCCCGAGGGCGGTGAGCACGCCAGCGCCGCCCTCGTGCTCCAGCAGGGCCAGCAGCAGGTGTCCGGTGCCGACGTGCTGGTGGCCGAGGCGCAGCGCCTCCCGGAAGGTCAGTTCCAGCGCCTTCTTGGCGCCCGCGTCGAACGGGATCAGGGCCGGGACGTCGGCGCCGCCGGGCGGCAGCGGCGCGGTGGCGGCGCGGCGCAGCGCTTCCGGGGTGACGCCGTCGGCGGCCAGCACCCGGGCGGCGGTCGCGTCGGGCGCGGCGAGCAGGCCGAGCAGCAGGTGCTCGGTGCGGATCTCGACGTGCCCCGCGGCGTGCGCCTCGTTCTGCGCGGCGACGACGGCGCTGCGCGCGGGGCCGGTGAACCGGCTGAAGCCCTGCTCCGGGGAGAGGTCGGGGCCTTTGAAGCGCTTCTGCGCGGCCTGCTTGGTGACGCCCATGCCGACGCCGATGTCCTTCCAGGACGCGCCGGAGCGGCGGGCCTGGTCGACGAAGTGGCCGATGAGGTGGTCGGAGATCTCGCCGAGGTGGTCGGCGGTGAGGACGGCGGCGGAGAGCCGGTCGAGCGCGTCGGTGTGCACGTTGGTGATCGCCGCGATCAGGTCGTCGAGCCGGACGGGCGGGGACAGCTGGAGGGGTTCACTCATGCGTCAACCCTAGGTTGACCGAACGGCAATCGTCAACCTCCAGTTGACGGCGGCTCGGCGATCCGCTGCGCGGCCACCACCGCGGCCCGCCGGATCCCCGCGGCGTCCCGGCCGCGCGCCCCGCCGTCCAGCTTCCCGATCGCCAGCGCGGACAGCGCCATCGACCGCGCGATGCCCAGCAGCACGATCAGCAGGTCCGCCGGGTGCCAGGACGGGTCGACGTGCCCCTCGGCCTGGCCGCGCCGGATCTCGTCGATCTTCGGCCGCAGCGCGGTGAGCCGCAGGTCGTCGGCGCCCAGCCGCTCCGGTTCGTCCAGGTCGATCCATGCCTGCAACCGGGCGCTCTGCGGGTGGTCCAGGTAGTGGTCGAACAGCCGGCCCACGTAGCCCGGGACGTCCTCGCCGCGCAGCGCCGTGCGCTCGTCGATCTCGGCGACCCAGCGGCGCACGACCGCCTCGAACAGCACCTGCTTACCGGGGAAGTACGCGTAGAGCCGGTCCTTGCTGGCCCGCGCGTCGGCGGCGATGCGGTTGATCCGGGCGCCCGCCACGCCGTGGCGGGCGAACTCGGCGGTGGCGGCGATGAGGATCCGCTCCCGGGTGGCGTGTCCGGCTGCTCGCATCGGGTGAGGCTACCTTGCCGAACCGTTCGGTTCGGGAGTACGTTCGGCCGCCGAACCAACCGGTTCGCGAACGCGCAGCCCGCAGGGAGCCCACGTGCACCTCGACCAAGCCCGCGCCCGCTTCGCCGAACTCCGGCGGCAGGAATCCGGCGTCTCCCCCGACGAACTCGACGAGATCTGGGCGGCGCTGCCCACCGTCGCCGCCGCGGACGTGCTGGGCGCGTGGCGCGGCGCGGACTTCGCCACCGGGCACCGCCTCTCCCGGCAGCTGGTCGCCGCGCGCTGGCACGGCAAGACCTTCCGCTCGGCGCTGGACGCGAAACCGCTCATCTGCCGCGACGAATCCGGCGAGCTGTTCTCCGACGTCCGGCTCGGCGGCGGGGAGGCCACGCTGTGGAACGTCGAGTTCCGCGGCGAGGTGACCGCGACGATGGTCTACGACGGGCGCCCCGTGCTCGACCACTTCAAGCAGGTCGGCCCCGCCACCCTGATGGGGATCATGAACGGCAGGCCGGAGCAGGTGCTCGACGACGGCCGCCACTACTACTTCCTGCTCGAACGCGACTGACCCCGGCAGCGCAGGAGATCCCGTGCAGATCACCGCGGCGGTCGCCCCGGAACCGGGCGCCGAGTTCGTGCTGGAGACCGTCGAGCTCGACGAGCCGCGCGCCGACGAGATCCTGGTCCGCGTCACCGCCTCCGGCCTGTGCCACACGGACCTGATCACCAAGGACGATCCGCGCCGGCGCGAACCGGTCGTGCTCGGCCACGAGAGCACCGGGACCGTCGAGCGGGTCGGCGCCGAGGTCACCGGCATCCGGCCGGGCGACCGGGTGGCGCTGAGCTACCGCAGCTGCGGCGCGTGCCGCCGGTGCGCGGCGGGCGACCGGGCCTACTGCGCGCGGGCGCGGCGGCTCAACGGATCCGGCAGGCGGCCCGACGGATCCCCCACCCTGACCTGGCGCGGCGCACCGCTCGGCGGCTCGTTCTTCGGGCAGTCCGGTTTCGCCACCCACGCGCTGGCGACCGCGGACAACGCGGTGGTGCTGGCGGACGCGGTGGACCCGCTGGTGGCGGCGCCGCTGGGCTGCGGGTTCCAGACCGGGGCCGGGGCGGTGCTCAACGTGCTGCGGCCCGCACCCGAGGACTCCCTGGTGGTCTTCGGCGCCGGCGGCGTGGGCCTGGCCGCGCTGCTGGCCGCCCGAGCGGCCGGGGTGCGCAGCACGATCGCCGTGGACGTGCTGCCCGAACGCCGCGCGCTGGCGCTGCGGCTCGGTGCCGGTGCGGCGCTGGACCCGGGTGCGGACGACGTGGTCGCGCGGGTGCGGGAACTCACCGGCGGCGGCGCCACGCATGCGCTGGAGGCGACCGGGCTGGCCCCGGTGTTCGAGCAGGCGCTGGCCGCGCTGGGCGCCACCGGAGCGCTGGCCGTGGTCGGGCTCGGCGCGGCGTCGGCCCGGCTGGACCTGCGCGACCTGCTGCACCGGGGCAAGACCGTGCGCGGCTGCGTCGAAGGCGACGCGGTGCCGCAGCGGTTCATTCCGGAGCTGCTGGCGCTGCACGCGGCCGGGCGGTTCCCGGTGGCCGAGCTCGTCACCGCCTACGCCTTCGCGGACATCAACCGGGCCGTCGCCGACCAGCGCGCGGGACGGGTGCTCAAACCGGTGCTCACCTGGTGACCCGGTCCGGCTTCACCGCGGCGCCGCAACGGGTTCCGCGCCCGGACCGCGCGTCCCGGTTCCGCCCCCGGGTTGCACCGGCAGGTAGCGTGGGAATCGGTTGAGCCCACAGCCGCGACAAGTTTTTCGCCACCGAGGGCGTGCGCTCGGCCGTCACCGCCCGCTGCTGCCGTTCGCTCTCGGTTTCCCCAGGAGGCGGCATGCCTGTGACTCCCGCACGCACCACCACCACCGACGCGCCGACGCTGGACGTCCCGGTCGGCGCCGGCCCCGGCATCCCGGACCGACGCCCGCCCGAGGCCTCCCCACCGCGGCGTGCCGGGGGTGGGGCGCTGGAGCTGGAGCTGCACCGCCCCGACCCGCGCACGATCCTGCTCTCCGCCCGCGGCGAGATCGACGCGGGCAGCGCGGGGCGGCTGCGCGAACTGCTGTGGCACCGGCTCTCGTCGTGCACCGGGACCGTGGTGCTGGACCTGGCCGCGATCACCTTCGTCGACACGGCCTGCCTGCACCTGCTGGACCAGTGCCAGCGCCGGGCCGACCAGCACGACATCTCGTTCCGGGTGGTGCTCGACGAGCGCGGCCTGCTGGACCGGCTGCTGGAGCTGGCGGACGCGCGGGTGCGGTTCCTGACCTTCGCGGACCTGCCGAGCGCGCTGCGCTGACGTCGGGGCCGCTCAACCAGCCCGGTCGAGCAGGCGGCCGGTCGAGCCGGCGGCTCGGCGTAGCAGGTGGCCGGCCGGGTGGCCTGGTGGGGCAGGCCGCCCGGTCGGTCAAGCCGCCCAGTCGATGCCGATCGGCCCGTCGGAGACCAGCAGGAATTCGCAGCCCTCGGCGGGATCGGCTTCCTCCGGTCCGTACACGTGCCCGGCCCGGACGCCGCGCACCGAGCCCGCGCGGACCCAGCCCTCGTCGCCGAACCGCAGCGCGCCCTTGACCAGGTGGTAGGTCGTGTTGAACGGGTGGCTGTGCTCGGGCGCGGCGTAGCCGGGCGGGAACCAGGCGTAGAAGACGTTCGGCGCGAGGATCTTCACCTGGGCGGCCTGGTCGCCGCCGGGCAGGTGCGGGTCCTCGTACGGAACCCACGGTTCCTCGTCGAGGACCTTCGCCCACACGGCAGGGGCGTCGTCGATGCTCATCGTGGTGGATCTCCAGTCGGGAACCGGGTCGGCACGCTTCGTTCGACGGACAGTGTGCCCCGCCGCGACCACCGGAGATCCACCCACCCCAGGGGCGTTTTTCGGAATATACCTGCGGTTTTATGCCTCGGCCGAGATCATCTCATCACCGGAACGGGGCTCGCGGACGGCACCGATTCACGGTCCACATAGGACCACGGCGCCGATATCCGCCGCACGTTCCCGGTATTCCGCGATCAGTCCACAATGGCCACCGCGAACTCCCTGCGAAACTCCGCCCCCGAACCGGTGAACCACGTTCCACCGACGGGCGGAACCGCCGTACCGGCGGGTGGCCGCCGCGCCGGACGACCACCCGCGGGCACGATCAGCGGCCGAGACCGCCGCGCAGGTTCGCGGTGTACCGCTCCCCCGCCGTAGAACCGGGCGGGAAGATCTCGGACAGCTCGGCGACCACCTCGGCGGGCAGCACCAGCCGGGCCGCCTCCAGGTTCGCGTCGAGGTTCGCCGCGCGCCGCGTCCCCGGGATCGGCACCACGTCCTCGCCCTGGGCGATCAGCCAGCCCAGCGCCAGCGCGGCCGGGGTGGTGCCGAGCTCCTCGGCGCGGGCGCGCAACCGGTCCACCCTGGACAGGTTCTGCTCCAGCGCGTCCGCGGCGAACCGCGGGTAGCGCGCCTGCCTGCCCTCCAGGTTCTCCACGTCGGCGGCGCTGCGGATGGACCCGCCGAGCACGCCGCGCCCCAGCGGTGAGTACGCCACCAGGCCCACGCCCAGCTCCCGCGCGGCGGGCAGCAGTTCCGCCTCCACGTCCCGGGTGAACAGCGAGTACTCCTCCTGCGTGACGGCGATCGGATGCACCGAGTGCGCCCGCCGCAGCGTGTCCGCGGAGACCTCGGAGATCCCGATGTGCCCGACCTTGCCCTGCTGCACCGCCTCCGCGATCGCGCCGACGCTGTCCTCGATCGGAGTGGACGGGTCCACCCGGTGCAGGTAGTACAGGTCGATCCGGTCGGTACCGAGCCGCTTCAGGCTGGAGTCGATCGCCTGGTGGATCCGCTCCGGGCGCCCCAGCCCTTCGCCGCCGCCCGCGCCGGTCTTGGTGGCCAGCACCACCCGGTCCCGCAGCCCGCCGGACAGCGCCCGGCCGATCAGCTGCTCGTTGTGCCCGTTCCCGTAGACGTCGGCGGTGTCGATCAGCGTGATCCCGGCCTCGACGAGGTGGTGGATGAGCCGTTCGGACTCCGCGTCGTCGGCCGCGCCGTACACCCCGGACAGCCCCATCGCCCCGTACCCGAGGGCACTGACCGCGGGACCGCCCGCGCCGAGCCGGTGCTGCGGGATGTCGTCTCGTCGAGCCACAGTCATCAGTCGGTGACCTTCCTCGTCGCCGTCGTCGGCGCCCGCTGCGCGGACACCCGTTCGTCCGGCGCAACGACGCGACGGCCCCGACCGTTCCCGCTCGGCCCGATGTTCCCGGATCGTGGGCCCCGCCGGGCCGGCGGCGCCCCCGCCAGGCGGGAGTCCGCCACCTGCCGGATCGGCTGCCCGCCGGCGGGCCACGCACCTGCCTGAGACCACCGGGCGCGCGGGCCGCTCAGCCGGGCCCGTAGCGGCGTCCGCCGAGGTCAGCTGTGCCAGTTGCGGTAGAGCCGCACCGCGTTGCGCAGCGCCATCGTCACCGTCATCGGGCCGATGCGCGGGACGAACACCCCGGCCGCGTCCACGACGTCCTCGTCGTAGTTCTTCAACGTGGAGAAGTTGATGCAGGTCGCGCCCGGCTTGATCTCGGCGGCGCGCACCACGGGGAACTCGCGGGACGGCACCCCGGTCACCACCACGTCCGCCTCGGCGAGGGCGGTGGCGCGGTCCACCCCGGTCGGCCGGACCTGGAAAGCGCCCTCCTCCCGCGCGGGCAGGTAGGACAGCGGGCCGTCGATGTCGAACGAGGTGACCTCGGCGCCGTCGTTGGCCATCATCGCCGCCAGCGGCTGGCCCACGATCTCGCTGCGGTTGAACACGCAGGCCTTCAGCCCGGCCAGCGGCTGCGCGGCACCGGCGCGGGTGATCCCGGCCTGCTCGACGAGCTTGAGCACCGCGAGCGGGGTGCACGGCAGCACGGCGCGCTTGGTGCGCTCGGCGTCGATGTAGCGGCGGTTCTCGTAGAGGCAGCGGCTCCAGAAGGAGTGCAGGCCCTCCACGTCCTTGCGCGGGTCGACGAGCTCGCGCAACCAGCGGTCCTGCGCCAGCCCCATGATCGGGTAGTACAGGAAGATGCCGTGCACGCCCGGGTCGCTGCCCGCCTCGTGCACCGCGCGCTCGACCTCGCCCGCGGGCAGCACCCGCTGGTCGAAGCGGATCCCGACGCTCTCGCAGCCGCGCCGGGTGTACTCGGCGTAGGTCTGGGTGGGGCCGTCCCCTTCGACGCGGAAACCGGTCAGCGTCAGCGGTTCCGGCAGCGCGGCCACCTCGGCGCGGATCTCCGCGCGGAAGGTGTCGGCGAGGGCACTGGGATTGAGGAGTCGAGCGGCCACGGGTAGTTCTCTAGCACAGCGGCCGGTGCTCGGCGACGCCGCCCCGGAGCGGCCCGCAGGGCGCTGACCTCCTGTTCCACCGATCTTCCTGGTGCCGCGGGCGGCATCGGCGGGCGGTGGTGTGTCGGATGTCAACCGCCGGAAGCGCGAGATCGGGTGGTGCGCGCGGGGTCAGCGGAGCTCGGCGAGCTTCCGGAAGTCCCAGCTGCTGATCTTCGTCGGCGTGACGCGCAGCCAGCCGTGCCTGCCATCGTGGATCATCTCGTCGCCGCCGAGGTACTTGCGGGCGAACAGCGGCTCGATCTCGGCGAGGGCCGGTTCGGGTTCGCCGGTGCGCGGCGCCTCGCCGACGACCTCGGCGGTGCCGCTGATCTCCACGCCGCGCAGCTGCTGGTACTCGGTGCCCGCGTCGACGACGACGCTGATCCGCGGATCGCGCCGCAGGTCCGCCCAGCGCTTGCTGCGGGTGAGGGAGTTCAGCCACAGCGCGGAACCGTCCCAGCCGAACCAGAGCGGCGTGGCGTGCGGTCCGTCGGGCCCGATGGTCGCGACCCGGCAGGTGCGTTCGGCGGCGAGGAACGCGTCGAGCTCCTCGCGGCTCATGGCGATGCGGCGGCCGCGCTTCTGCGGCCGGAGTTCGTCGGTCATCCCCGCTCCCCTTCCGGTCCCAAGTGCTCCGCGAAGAACGACAGGACCCGGCGCCACGCGTCCTCGTCGGCTTCCCGGTCGTAGCCGATGCCGGCGACCCGCAGCAGCGGGCCGAACGGGCCGACCTTCAGCTTGTTGGCGAAACCGTGCCCGGCGTCGGGGTACTCCTCGACGTCGTGCGGCACGCCGAGCTCGGTGAGGTGCGATTCGAGCAGGTCCGCCGCGCCCCGGAGCGCGCGGTCCTTCCCGCCGAAGCTGGCCACGACGGGGCAGGCGCCGTCGAGCACGGACCGGTCGTGCGGGACCTGCCCGTAGTAGGGCGCGGCGGCGTCGAACCCGCGCGGCGCGGCGAGCAGCGCGAAGCCACCGCCCATGCAGAAGCCGACGACGCCGACCTTCCCGGTGCAGTCCTCGCGGTCGGCGAGCGCGCGCCGGGCGGCTTCGACGTCCTCGAAGGCCTGGCCGCTGCCGGTGCTGAGCTGGCGGAAGACGGTGCGCACGCAGCGCGCGAACCCGCCGCGGGTGTAGAGGTCGGGTGCGATGGCGAGGTAGCCCTCGGCGGCGAACCGGTCGGTGATGGCCCGCGCGTCCTCGGTCATGCCGAACGCGTCGTGCACCACGACCACACCGGGCCACGGTGGTGCCCCGGAGATCGAGGGGTAGGGCGCCGCGAGGTGGGCGCGGAGGTCGCCGTCCGAGGTGGGCACGGTCGTGGTCACGGGATCGAACCTAACTCCTCGTCGCGGTGCTGTCAC
This sequence comes from Saccharopolyspora sp. 6M, assembly GCF_020176775.1. Classification (NCBI taxonomy): domain Bacteria; kingdom Bacillati; phylum Actinomycetota; class Actinomycetes; order Pseudonocardiales; family Pseudonocardiaceae; genus Saccharopolyspora; species Saccharopolyspora sp. 6M. The sequence goes on along the minus strand of NZ_JAIUJZ010000009.1, from coordinate 135 downwards.
TCGTCCGCCCGCCCCGGGCAGGTGTGGGGGGGGGGGGGGGGGGGGGGGGGGCGCGCCGCCCCAAAAGCTATTACACTGGTGCAGACACACGGGGCGCGCGGCGGGGGGGGGGGGGGGGGGGGGGGGGGGGGCGGC
>NZ_JAIUJZ010000008.1:0-5813 GCF_020176775.1 Saccharopolyspora sp. 6M | reverse complement strand
GCCCCCTCTCCCCCACAGCCCCGGGCGGCGCCCCCCCCCCCCCGGCCCGCGCGGGGGGGGGGGGGGGGGGCGCCCCCCCCCCCCCCCCCCCCCCCCACGTCCACAGTGGACTTCAGCGGATCACGCCTCCGCGGTCCGCGCGGTGAACCCGGTGAGCCGGGTGGCCCGCACGGTGCGCCCGCGCTCGACGGCCAGGTACGAGACCACCAGCCCGGCGAGCCCCCAGATCACCAGCAGCACCACGGTGCCGCCGCCCGGCGCGGAGCCGTCCACCACGGCCCGCAGCGCGTCCTGCGCGGGCCCGACCGGCAGCGCCGCGAGCACCGAGCTCAACGCGGAGGGCACCGCGGTGATGAACCCGGTCGCCAGCAGCACCACCGCGACGAGCATCGCCAGGAACCGGCCGGTGCCGCGCAACGCGCCCGCCAGCGCCTGGTTCACCGCGGTGAACGCGACGGCGGTCAGCATCGCCAGCCCGGCGCAGCCGAACCAGCCGCCCACCGACAGGTCCTGCGCGACGCCGACGACGACCGCGACCAGCAGCCCCTGCGCGAGCCCGACCACCGCGGGCAGCCGGAACTGCCGCAGCGCCAGCGCGAACGAGGACCGCGTCGATTCCAGCGCGCGGCGCGGCACCGCGCGCAGCACCAGGAACGTGGCGATCGCGCCGACCCACAGCGCCAGCACGGAGTACAGCGCGATCCCGGACGAACCGAACCCGAGGCTGCTGCCCTCCGCGGTGGTGATCGGGTTGGCGACGGTCTTGGCGAGCTTGTCGCGGTCGCCGTCGGGGTAGCTGGGCAGCTGGTCCACGGCCTGGTCGAGGCCGGAGGACAGCTGCCCGGTGCCGTCGCCGAGCTGGTGGGCACCGTCGGAGAGACCGCGCACGCCCTGGGCGAGCTGGTCGGCGCCGTCGGCGAGCTGCCCGGCACCGCCACCGGTCTGCGAGATCCCGTCGGCGAGCTGACCCACGCCGCCGTCGAGCTGCTGGGCACCGTCGTGGAGCTGGTCGATGCCGCCGGACAGGGCGACGAGCCCGCCACCGGACTCGGGCGTCTTCCCGGCGAGCGCGGCGAGCCCGCCGGACACGCCGGTGCTGGCCTGCTGCAGCTGCCCGGCACCGTCGCCGAGCGCCTTCGCGGTGGCCGCCTGGATGGCGATCTTGTTGCAGATGGGCAGCGTGCCGGGCGGGCACTCCTTGCTCATCTCGGCGAGGCTTTCGGACATGCCCTGGAGACCACCGGAGAGCTGCTGCACGCCCTGGGCCTCCTGCGCGGACACGTCGGCGAGCTGGCCGACCTGGCCGGGCAGCTGCGCGGTCTGCTCCTTGAGCTGGCCGATGCCGTCGGCGAGCCCGCCCATCCCGGTCTTGAGCTGCTGCGCGCCGCCTTCGAGCGCGCCGATGCCGTCGGCGAGCGCCCGCGAACCGTCCGCGAGCTGGTCGGCGCCACCGGCGAGCTGGTCGGTGCCGCCCGCGAGCTGCTGCGCGCCGTCGGCGAGCGAGGTCGCCCCGTCGGAGGCCTCGCCGAGCTTGTCGCCGAGCGTGTTGAACCCGACGAACACGTTGTCCAGGTAGGTCGTGGTCAGCTGCCTGCCGAGCAGGTCGGCGGCCGTGTTGGTGACGACCCGGCTGATCGCCTCGTCCGCGAACTTGCTGCGGCCGCCGGTGCTGACGTCGATGGTGGCCTTCTTCGCCTGCGCCGGGTCGCCGGAGAAGGAGGTGGCGGCGGCGGAGAAGTTCTCCGGGATCGTCACGACCGCGGCGTAGCTGCCGTCCGCCAGGCCTTCGGCGGCGGTCTGCGGGGTGGCGAACTCCCAGCTGTAGTTGCTCTCGATCTCGCCGCCGACGAGCTTCGCGGACAGCTGCCGCCCGAGCGGGGTGAGCTGGCCGTTCACCTCGACCGGTTCGTCGTTGTTCACGACGGCGGCCTTGACGTCTTTCAACCGGTCCTCGGGTTTGCCCAGCGACCAGATCAGCAGGCCCGCGATCGCCAGCGGTACCAGCAGCAGGCCGATCAGGGGGAGGATCAAGCGGCGCTTCGCCATCGTCTGATTACCTCTGCTTTCTAGCGGATCGCGGCGGAGAGGACGTCGGGCATCGCGGCGTCGTCGCGCAGTTCGGTGAGGGTGGCGGGGGCACCGGCGGGCAGCACGTCGCGCGCCTCGGCAAGCCCGGTGGTGCCGGCGATGACGGTGGTCCCGGCACCGGTGAGCAGTTCGCGGATGCGGCCGCGCTCGCCGGGGTCGGAGGCCCGGTCGGTGCGGTCGAGCACCAGGACCTCCGGTTCTTCGCGCAGCGCCGCCCGCACCGCGTCCGCGCCGCCCGCACCGGCGTCGACGTAGGCGACCCGGGACCGCACGGCGGAGCCGCGGGCGGGGAGCACGTAGCCGAGGACCTTGAGCCGCCCGGAGTCGGGCTGGAGCCTGCCGGACAGCGTCAGCAGCACCGCGGTGATCGCGGATTCGTGCACGCCGCGCACCACGTGGGTGCCGCCGCGCTCCACCAGGAAGCCCACGTCCCGGTAGACGGGTGTGCCGGTGGACGGGTCGTCGAGCCGCAGCCCGGCGCAGGCGATGGCCTCGTTCGAACCAGGGCGCGGCCAGTCGGCGAGCTCGATCTCCTCGCGCAGGTTCTCCCCTTCGACGTCGAAGGCGGGCAGCACCCGGTCCAGCTTCCGCGGCATCCACCACGCCTTCTCCCCCAACAGCGCGAGCACCGCGGGCACCAACGTCATGCGCACGATGAACGCGTCGACGAACACGCCGACCGCGAGCCCCAGCGCGATGGGCTTGAGGTTGGCGTCGCCGTCGGGGACGAACGCGGCGAACACCGCGAACATGATCACCGCGGCCGCGGTGACGACCTTGCCGGAGGAGACGAAACCGGTGTGGATCGCGGCCTGGGCGTCCTTGGTGTGCACGTACTCCTCGCGCATCCGGGACACCAGGAAGACCTCGTAGTCCATGGCGAGGCCGAACAGGATGCCCATCAGCACGATCGGCATGAAGCTGATCACCGGCCCGGTGCGGGCGACGTTGAGCGCCTCGGCGCCCCAGCCGTCCTGGAAGATCAGCGTCACGATGCCCATCGAGGCGCCGATGCTGAGCAGGTAGCCCAGCGTCGCCTTGATCGGCACGGCGATGGAGCGGAACACCATCGTCAGCAGCACCAGCGACAACCCGACCACGACGACGCCGAACGGCAGCAGCGCTTCACCGAGCTTGTCGGAGACGTCGATGCCGACGGCGGTGAAGCCGGTGACGGAGATGTCGATGCCGTAGGCCTCCTGGAAGTGCCCGCGCAGCGAGCGGATCTCCTCGACGAGGTCCTTGGTCTGCTGCGAGTCCGGGGCGCCCTCCGGGATCACCTGCACGATGCCGGTGTCCGCGGTCGGGTTCGGCACGGCCATCGGCACGTCGGCGACGCCGGGCAGCCGTTCGATCTCGGCCTTGAGGTCGTTCATCAGGCCGAGCGGGTCTTCGCTGGTGACGATGCTGCCGGTGACGATCAGCGGCCCGTTGAAGCCCTGCGGGAAGTGCTCGTCGGTGAGGTCGTAGGTGACCCGCGCCGGGTCGCCGTGCGGCAGCGCGCCCGCGTCGGGGAGCCCGAGGCGGAGCCCGGCGGCGGGCACGGTCGCGATGCCGAGGACGCCGACGACGATGAGCACGGTGACGATCGGGAAGCGGGTCGCGGCGCGGACCCAGCCGGCGAAGAACCGCTCGCCCACCGGCGGCTTGGCGCGGTCGGCGCGAGTGCGCTTGCCCGCCCGCGCCGACCGCGGGGTGAGCCGGGCCCCGGCGAAGCCGAGCAGCGCCGGGATGAGGGTGAGCGAGACGAGCACGGCGATGGCGACGGCGACGGCACCGGCGACGCCCATCGTGGTGAGGAACGGGATGCCCGCGACGCCGAGGCCGACGAGCGCGATCACCACGGTCAGCCCGGCGAAGATCACCGCGGAACCCGCGGTGGCGGTGGACCGCGCCGCGGCCTCCTGCGGCGACACGCCCTGGGCGAGTTCCTGCTGGTGCCGGGAGACGATGAACAGCGCGTAGTCGATGCCGACGGCGAGGCCGAGCATCAGCGACAGCAGCGGCGTGGTCGCGGTGACGGAGCCGAACGCGGTCGAGACGAGGATGAGCGCGGTGGAGACGCCGACCCCGATCAGCGCGTTCACCAGCGGCATGCCCGCGGCGAGGAACGAGCCCAGCGTGATCATCAGCACCACGATGGCGATCACCAGGCCGAGCGCTTCGACGATGCTGATGCCGGGGAAGCTCTGCGCGAACAGCGGCCCGCCGTAGGAGGACTGGGAGCCCTCCGGGAGCCGCTGCTGGAGGTCGGCGGAGATCTGGGCGATGTGGTCCTTGGTGGGCTGACCGATCTCCATGGTCTGCCCCTCCAGCTGGATCATGATCAGGGCGGCTTCGCCGTCCTCGCTGATCGATCCGCCGAGGTCCGCGTTGTAGGGCGAGACGATGGAGGCGGCCTCGTCCATGCCTTCGAGCTCGTCCACGGACCGCTCGACCTCGCGCTGCACGGCCGGGGCGCGCACGTCGTCGGCGACCACGATGATCTGCGCGGAGGCGCCGCTGGTCTGCGGGAAGGTCACCGACAGCCGGTCGAGGGCGTTCTGCGCCTCGGTGCCGGGGATCGTGACGTTGTTGTCCATTCCTTTGAACAGGAGACCGGCCGCGCCGCCGGTCACGACGAGCACGAGGAGCCAGATCACGAGGACGGTCTTGCGGGCCGCGTAGGCCCTCCGCCCCAGTGTGTAGAGGAACGAGGACACGCCACACTCCTGTCGCCGGGAAGGTTCTCGCCGGACGGCGGATCACCAGATCAGGGGAAGTGGATACAACGCTGTATCCGATACATGAGCGTATCGGATACGATGAGACGGTTCCACGCGGGCCGCGATCGGCGGGAAATCCGCAGGTGCACACCGCAGGAAGGAAGGTTCGTGATGAGCGCGAACAAGCTCGTCGCACCCGAGGGGCGCGCGGACGCGCCCGCGCGCGAGACCGCCCGGCGCGCCCGGACCCGGGAACGGCTGCTGGACGCCGCCTATCGGCAGTTCAGCGAGCACGGCATCAACGGCGCCTCCATCGAGGCCATCGCCGACGACGCGGGCTTCACCCGCGGCGCGTTCTACTCCAACTTCGGCAGCAAGGAGGAACTGTTCTTCGCGCTCACCGAGCGGGAGAACCGGGCCCGGCTGGAGACGCTGCGCGAACACTTCTCCCGGCTGGTGGCGCCGCTCGGGGAGACCGGCGGCAAACCGGCGCCCGCCCACATCGAAGGCATCATCGCCGACGTCATGTCGTTCCAGCCGGACATCCGGCAGTGGTGCCTGATGCAGAGCGAGTTCCGGCTGCTGGCGCTGCGCGACCCCGACGTGGCCCCGCGGTTCCTGGCCGCCGCGCAGTCCTTCCAGCGCGAGCTCGCCACGATGATCGACACCGCGGTGCGGGCCGTCGGCGTCCGCTTCCGGATCGACACCCTCGACCTCACCCGGCTGCTGGTCGACCAGTTCGACTCGGCCATGCAGGAGGCGATCCTCGCCGGGGACGAGGACCCCGACCGCAGCGTGCGCGAGAAGGTGATGCGAACGCTCCCCCTCCTGGTGCACAGCCTCACCACCACACTGGACGGGGACTGACTGACGACTGTCGTTCGACTCCAGTTGCGCGGCGGGTCGGGTAGCGGAACCTCAGCGGCTTCCTCGCTGCCCGCTTTTCGGTGCGGCCGCGATTTCTGATGCACGTCCAAGTGGACGCCCCGGACGAAGTTCGGAGCCGGGGTGGGTGGGGGC
>NZ_JAIUJZ010000007.1:0-36204 GCF_020176775.1 Saccharopolyspora sp. 6M | reverse complement strand
GCCCGGACGCGACCCCAGCGCCGTCGTCACCACCACGTGCAGGGGCAGCACCACGAACGCCCCCAGCGCGCCCAGCCCGGCCACCCGCAGCAGCCGGACCCGGCGCGGCTCACGCCGCACGACGCCCCCGCAAGCGCGCCACCAGCAGCGGGACCGCCACCAGCAGCAGCAGGAATCCCAGCAGCAGCGCGGACATCGCCGCGGCCGACCCGAAGTTCCAGGTGCGGAACGCGCTCTCGTGCACGTGCACCGACAGCAGGCCCGCCGCCGCCGGAACCGACTCGCCGAACAGCACGTGCGGCACGGTGAACTCGGTGAACGACCACAGGAACAGCACGAGCACCAGCACCCGCGACACCGGCCGCAGCAGCGGCAGCGTGATCGAACGGAGCCGCCGCACCGGGCCCGCGCCGTCCACCTCGGCCGCCTCGTGCACCTCCGGCGGGATCGACCGCAGGCCCGCCAGCAGCACCAGCAGCGCGAACGGCCACAGCCGCCACACCTCCACCACCACCAGGCTCGCGAACGCGTTCGGCCCCAGCAGCCAGAACTCGCCGCCGCCCAGCCCGGCCGCGCGCAGCACCGAGTTCCACGCGCCGTCGCCCCGGTCCAGCACGAAGCGCCACACCAGCGCCACCGCGTACACGGGCAGCGCGTACGGCACCAGGAACAACCCGCGCAGCAGGAACCGGCCGCGGAACGGGCGCTGCAGCAGCACCGCCCCCGCCAGCCCCAGCCCGAACGACAGCACCACCACCAGCAGCGAGAACGCCGCCGTCACGGCGAACGAGCGCAGCAGCTCCGCGCCCGCCGCACCGCCGAGGTCCACCGCGGAGCGGTAGTTGTCCCAGCCCGCGAACGGCGCCGACGGCCACTCCCGCAGGGAGAACTGGTCCAGCTCGTGCACGCTCATCCACAACCCGCCGAGCAGCGGCAGCAGGTGCACCAGCAGCTCGAAGACCAGCGCGGGCAGCAGGAACAGGTACGGCAGCGCCCGCGAACCCGGCAGGCCCCGCGAACCCGGCAGCGTCCTTGAACCCGGCACCGCCCGCGAACCCGGCAGCGCCCGGCCACCGGGCATCACGCGCCCCCGGACGCGCGCATCCGCTGCTCCGCGCGCGCCAGCTCGGCCCGCACCTGCTCACGACCCACCGGCTCGCCCGTCGCCGCCGCCGCGAACAGGTCGCGCACGGCGGCACCCAGCGTCGTCTCGAAGCGGCTCTCGTTCGGGATCATCGGCATCGGCACCGATTCGCGCGCCAGCAGCTCGCCGAACACCGCGGCGCGGCCGGTGGCGAACTCCGGCCCGTCGTAGGCGTCGGCGACGACCGGCAGGCTCCCCCACGCCCGGTTCAGCTCCACCTGGGTGTCGGCGCGGGTCAGGAACTCCACCAGCCGCAGCGCTTCCGCGCGGTGCGGGCCGTCGCGCAGCACCGCGACGTTGCTGCCGCCGACGTGGGTGCGGACCGGCGCACCGCCCGGCGGCAGCGGATCGGGCAGCGGGAGCGGGAACACGCCGACATCATCCGCGCGCAGGCCTCCGTCCACAATGGCCGGAAGTGCGTTGTTCTGCGCGATCAGCATCCCGGCCCGCCCGGCGGCGAACTCCGCGGCCGCCTCCGGCGCCGAACCCAGCTCGGCGTCGTCGGCGCGCACCAGCCCCTCCCCCAGCAGCCGCACGTAGCGCAGCACCGCGGCCACCTCGCGCGGACCGGTGAACGCGGGCGCCCCCGCCGCGTCGAAGAACCGGGCGCCCTGCTGCGCGCCGAACAGGAACGCCAGGTGCGCGTTCTGCGCGTAGCTCGCGCCCGGCACGGTCACCCCCGCCCGGCCACCGCCGGAGAGCCGCCGCGCCACGTCCAGGAACTCCGCCCAGCTGCGCGGAACCCCCTCGATCCCGGCCGCGCGGAACCGCGCCTGGTCGTAGAACACCGCGTACGCCAGGCCGGACAGCGGCACCGACGCCGGCGGCCGGCCCGGCAGGCCCGTCGAGCGCATGCTGCCGTCCAGGAACCGCTCCCGGCCGCCCAGCCGGTCCAGCAGCTCCGCGTCGAACTCCACGAACGCGCCCGTCGCCTGCAACGACGCCGACCAGGTGTTGCCCACGTCCACCACGTCCGGGCCGGTGCCGGAGATCGCCGCGCCCAGGACGCGGTCGAGCAGATCGCTCCACGGGACGACCTCCACCTCGACCGGAACACCGGTCTCGCGGGTGAACGCGGCCAGCCGGGTGCGCAGCAGCTCGCGGTCCCGCGCGGTGCTCGCGCCCTGGTTCGCCGCCCAGTACACGAGCCGCCGCGGCGGCGGCCCGCACCCGGCGAGCACGCCCAGCAGCACCAGCAGCACCAGGCCCAGCACCGGGCCGCGCGGACGTGGGGGCACCGTCGTCTCCTCGTCGCGAGAGGTCGCGGGAGCGCGCTCAGCCCACCCCGCCCGTGCTCGCCCGCGGCATCAGCACGCGCGGCGGCACGTCCAGGTCGTCGGCGGCCCCCGTCTCGATCAGCTCCAGCAGCAGGTGCACCGCCGCGGCGGCGTCGTCCTCGACGTCCCGGGACAGCGCCGTCACCGGCGGGGTCACCACCCGGCACAGCATCGAGTCCTGCCAGGACAGCACCGCCAGGTCGGCGGGTACCCGGACGTCGAGCTCGGCGGCGCGCGCGACCGAGGCCACCGCCGTCACGTCATCGTCGTAGACGATCGCCGTCGGCGGCGGGTCCGCGGCGAGAAGTCGCCAGGTGGCCCGCACCCCGCCGTCCTCGGTGGCCGCCGCCTCCGCCTTCACCAGGTCGGTGCCGAGCCGCTCCCGCACCTCGGCGCGCAGCAGGGCGCTGCGGCGCTCGGTGTGCTCCAGGTCGACACCGCCCTGCACGTGACCGATCCGCCGGTGACCGAGCTCGGCCAGGTGCGCCACCACGGCGCGGACCTCCTCGGCGACGGCGAAGCGCAGCACCGCCACGTTCGCGACCCGCTCGTGCTCGCCGATCACCACCGCGGGCAGCTTCAGCTCCCGCAGCAGCGGTACGCGCGGGTCCTCGGTGCGCAGGTCGGTGACGATCACGCCGTCCACCCGGCGCCCGGCGGCCCAGGACCGGTAGGTGCCGAGCTCGGCCTCCTCGTCCGGCGGCAGCGCCAGGTGCAGGCTCAGCCCGTACTCGGCCAGCGCCGCCTCCAGCCCGGCCATCCAGTGCACCACCGACGGCTCGGCGCGGATCTGCTGCGGCGGCCGGGCCAGCACCAGGCCGATCGTGCCGGTGCGGTCGGCGGCGGGTGTCCGCGCCGGCCCCGCCGCGTCCCAGCCGAGCTGCGCGGCGACGTCGAGGATGCGTTCCCGGGTGGCCGCCGAAACCCCGGCGCGGCCGTTGAGGGCGTAGGACACCGCCGCCTTCGACACGCCGACCCGGCGCGCGATGTCGATGATCGTGGGCCGTTTCAACCGCGGGTCCCCTCGTAGCCGTCCAGCGAGACGCCAGCGTAGCGAAACCCGCCGTCGAGTCCCACGAGGCGAACGACCCGGGCGGGCGGGCTCAGCCGAGGTGCCGGAGCAGCGGCGCCGCGGCCTCGGTGACCACCTCCGACGCCTGCGAGTAGCTCTTCGACGACGGCTGGGTGGACAGCACCGCCACCGCGTAGCGCCGGTCCGGCCCGATCAGCCCCGCGCTGTGCACCGAGCGGCGGCCGTCCGCGCAGCACATCCAGCCCGCCTTCACCGCCGCCCGCCGCGCCCCGGCCTTCAACCCGTACTGCTGGTCGAAGCCCTCGGCGGCGGTCCGCGGCGCCTCGTCCAGCGGGCCGAGCACCAGCGCCCGCTCCGCGGCGGGCAGCGCCGGGACCCGCGCCAACACCGCCGCCACGTCCCGCGCCGACGTCCGGGTGTCGCCCCACCGCCCCGGCACCGCCGGCGGCAGCGTGCGGGTGAGCCCGTAGCGCACCGCCACCCGCGAGATGGCGCCCGCGCCGTCGAACCGGTCCCAGAGCGCGTTCATCGCCCCGTCGTCGCTGAGCGCCAGCGCCCGGCGGATCAGCTCCACGTCCGAGGACGACACCGGCAACCCCTCGCGGCGGCGCTCCACCACGTCCAGCGCCACGAACAACTTCGACACCGAGGCGGTGGTGAACTCGTCGTCCGCGTGCTCCCCGCCGACGACCGCGCCGGACCCGCGGTCCAGCACCGCCACCGCCACCGTGCTGCCGGAAAGCCGGTCCGCGTAGTCGTCGGCCTGCCGCACCGCGGTCCGCACCGCCGGGTTCGGGGCCGGCCGGGCACGCGCCGGCGAATCCGGGTAGCCGGCGCGCGACACCCACCACTGGCCGGACTCCTCGTGCGCGGTGCGGCCGCCCGGCTCCCCGCACCCGGCGATGGGCACCGCCAGCAGCAGCGAACAACCGAGCAGCGCGAGCGCGCGCCGGAACCGACGATCGGAACGATCCATGCGGGACCCCATGCCTCCGAGGCCCGGCGGGAAGGCCGGGCCGTCGGACGTGCCCCCAGCACGCTAACGCCGTCCCGAGCTCGATCGCAGAACTCGGCCCGGCGCGCGCGAACGCCCCCGCTGCGGGCGGGGGCGTTCGGTCGATCGTCGTGGTTGCCCGGGTTCAGCCGCCCTTGCGGTTCTCGCCGAGCTCCTCCGCGATCGGGTTGGCCGGGGTCTCGCGCTGGTGCTCGGCCAGGCCGGGCCGGACGTGCTGCCGGTCCTCCGCCGCCTTGTCCGCGGCGGACTGGCCCTCCTCGTCGGCCTTGTCCAGCGGCACCGAGCGCAGCACCTCGCCGACGTTGTCGTAGTCGGCCAGCGGCAGCGCCCGCAGCGCGTCCACCGTGTCCTGGTCCACGCCGTTGTTCCGGGCGAAGTCGACCAGGTCCTCCTTGCTCGCGGGGAAGTCGATCGTGGACAGCGATTTCTTCACCGTTTCCCGCGTCGTCGTCATGCTCCTCCTCTCACGCGTCGGTGTAGCGCAGCACCGCGCCGATGCCGTCGGTCAGCTTCACCTCGTCCGGATCGACCAGCACCAGGTCCGCATCGGTGCCCGCCGCCGACCACACGACCGCCGCGCTGGCGGGCGCGCTGCCCGGGCTGGACACGCCCATGTCGGTGAGCTCCCGCGCGTCCAGCGCCACCTGGTTCGGCACCGGGCCGACGTGCAGCCAGGACGGCGACTCCGGGGAACCCCACAGCACCGTGCGCACCTGGCCGCGCTGCAGGGCGGCGAGCACCGCGCTCCACCCCTCCGCGGCGCGCTCGTCGCGGCCGCGCTGCTGCTCGAATTCGCGGACCGCCTCGTCCACGTGCGCCGACACGGCGGCCGCCACCGTGTCCTCGACCTCGTCGCGGAGCCCTTCCGCGGAGGCGCCCCGGTCCAGGTGGCCCGCGTCGGTCTGCACGGTGCGCTCCCGGACGCCGCCGGGCAGGTTCTGGTGCACCAGCGTCCGCTGCTGCGGATCACCGGCGAGCACGACCAGTTCGGCGCCGATCCGCATGGCCTGCTTGCCGATCTCCTCGGCCGCCTCCTTGGCGTTGCGCAGCCACTGCTCCTCGACCCGGTTCTGGAAGCGCTGCTCGTTGAGCTCGTCGGCGCCGGGCGGGGACTTGTGCACCGGGTGGTCGCCGCCCTGCACCCGCCGAGTGCGGGGTTCGGCACCGGCCGCGACCACGGTCAGCTCCGCGTCGACGTGGTCGACCAGCGCCACCACGTGCGGGATCCGCGACGCCCGCAACCGCAGGTACGGCAGCAGGTGCGGCAACGTCCCGAAGTGCACCTTCTCGTCGTCGGAGGCGTCCTCCGGCGGCGTCGGCAGCTCCTCGCCGAACACCACCTCGCCCGCGGTCGCCACCAGCACCTGGCCGCGGCGGCCGATCCGGTACTCGTGCCGGTCCACGGTCTCGTCCAAGGCGCGCAACGTCGCCTCGTCCGCCCCCGCGTCCGCCAGCTGCTCCCGGGCCGAACGCCACCGCAGCTGCACCGCCTTCGCGGCGTCCTCGGCGTCCGCCGAGGTGTCCAGGTACACCGTCGCGAACGGGCCCTGGTACCCGTAGACGTCTTGCAGGAACGCGAGTTTCATCGACTCCTCCGCTCTGCCACCCCGATCACGCGCTGCGCGCCTGGGCGCGGTGCTTCCCCTCGGCGACCTCTTCGACGACCTTCGCGCAGAACGCGGGGAGGTCGTTCGGGTTCCGGCTCGTCACCAGCCCCGAGTCCACGACGACTTCCTCGTCCACCCACTCGGCGCCCGCGTTGCGCAGGTCCGTGCGCAGGCTCGGGTAGGACGTGAGCCTGCGGCCGCGCACCACGTCCGCCTCGGCCAGCAGCCACGGGGCGTGGCAGATCGCGGCCACCGGCTTCTGCCTCGCGAAGAACTCGCCGGTGAAGCGCACCGCGTTCGGCACCTGCCGCAGCGCGTCCGGGTTGGCCACGCCGCCCGGCAGCACCAGGCCGTCGTAGTCGTCCGGCGACACCTCCGTGACGACCTTGTCCACGGTGAACGTGTCGGCCTTCTCCAGGTGGTCGCGCCCCTGCACCGAACCGGGCTGGATGGACACCAGCTCCGGCCGGCCGCCCGCCTGCTCGACGGCCTTCCACGGTTCGGTCAGCTCCACCTGCTCGATGCCGTCCGGGGCCACCAGGAAGGCGACCTTGGCACCGTTCAGGTTCGCGGTCATCGTGCACACCTCCTGCAGATCGTCGCGGCGGGCCGGTTCGCGCCTCGCCGCTCAGCCGTGCCGTACCCGGCGCGCGGAGGCGGCAAACGGACAGGTCTGCCGCGGCGGCGTGCCCGGGGCTTAAGGTGACCTCGCCGGCCACGATCAAGGAGCCCCCGATGCGTCCAGGCGACACCGTCGACGACTTCGCACTGCCCGACCAGCACGGCACCGAGCGCAAGCTCTCGGAACTCCTCGACGGCGGGACCGTGGTCCTGTTCTTCTACCCGGCGGCGATGACCTCCGGGTGCACAGCGGAGAGCTGCCACTTCCGCGACCTGTCCGCGGAGTTCACCGAACTCGGCGCGCACCCCGTCGGCATCAGCACCGACCCGGTCGCCAAGCAGGCCACCTTCGCGCGAACGAACTCCTTCGAGTACCCGCTGCTGTCCGACCGGGAAGGCGTCGTGGCGCGGCAGTTCGGGGTGAAGCGCCGGTTCGGTCCGCTGCCGGTGAAGCGGCACACCTTCGTGATCGGGCCGGACCGCACCGTGCTGGAGGTGGTGCGCAGCGAGTTCAACATGGCCTCGCACGCCGACACCGCGCTCGCCTTCCTCCGCGAGCACCGCAGCGCCTGACCTGCGAACCGAGCGGTCCGGCGACCTCGCCAGGCTCCGGCCAGCGTCCTGTCAGCGGCGAAGCCGCTGAGCAGCGACCACGACACCGGCACCGCCGCGGGTTCTCAGCGGGATTCTCGCGAGGACGGCGTTGTCGCCTGTGGCGGAGCCACCGGTGACAACGATCCCGCAGCGAGAATCCCGCTGAGGTTCCGCCACCCGCCCCCCGAGCAACCGATGGGAAGGAATCCTCAGCGCGGCGGAGCCGCGCAGGAAGGGTTCAGGAGCTTCTGGATCTCCGGGGTGCCGAGGTTCTCCTTCGTCACCACCGACGAGCCGGTGTTCGTCTCCGGCGCGCCGCGCTGCTCGCCGCGGATCTGCTCGATCGCCGAGTTCACCGACGCGAAGCCCATCTTGAACGGGTTCTGCGCGATCAGGCCGGTGATCACGCCGTCGCGCAGCGACTCGATCTGCCCCTCCGAGGTGTCCCACCCGATGATCTTGATCTGGCCCTGCTTGCCCGCCTGCCGCACCGCCTCCGCGGCGCCCAGCACGCTCGGCTCGTTGCCCGCGTAGATCCCGTTCAGGCCCGGGTTCGCCGTCAGGATGTCCTGGGTGACCTGCAACGCCGTGTTGTAGTCGCTGTTCGAGGACTGCCGCGCCACCAGCCGCAGCCCCGGGTTCTTCGCCAGCCCGCGCTCGAAGCCCTCCGCGCGCGTCTCGTTCGTGCTGGTGCCGGGCAGGAACTCGATGAACGCCACCTCGCCGCGGCCGCCCAGCTGGTCCGCCAGCAGCTGGGTGCCCTCCTCGGCGGCCGCCACGTTGTCGGTGGCGAACACCGGCACCTCCGGCGGCTGCGGGCTGGTGCCCGAGTCCATGTTCACCACCGTGGTGCCCTGCTCCCGCGCGGACTTCGTGACCTCCGCCAGCGCCTTCGCGTCGGTCGCCGCGAACACCAGGCCCTGCACGCCCTGCGCCAGCGAGTCCTGCAGCAGGCTCTGCTGCCCGCTCACGTCGTCCTCCGAGGTGACGCCGTCCCAGTGCACGTTGACGTTCGGGTGCTTGGTGGCCGCGCACTCGGCGCCGACCCGCACCTGCTCCCAGAAGTCGAAGCCGATCGCCTTCGGGATCACCGCCAACCGGATCGTGCCGCCCTGCTGCGCGTTCGTCCCCGTGGGCCTGCGGATCTCCAGGCCGCACGCCGAGGACAGCAGCAGCACCGCCAGGCACACCAGCGGAAGGACCTTCTTCATCGCAGCGAACTCCCTCGTCCCCGGATCACGCGTCGCCGGCGAGCTTGCGGCGCTGGTAGAAGTCCCACCACACCGCCAGCCAGATGATCACGCCGATGAGCACGTTCTGGTAGAAGGTGCCGATGTTGAGCTGCACCGCCCCGTTGCGGATCACCGCCACCAGGAACGCGCCGATCAGCGACCCGAGCACCGTGCCGCGCCCGCCGAACAGGCTCGCCCCGCCGATCACCACCGCCGCGATCACGTCCAGCTCCAGGCCCTCGCCGAAGTTCGGCTGCCCCGAGTTGATCCGCGAGGCCGCGATCATGCCGCCCAGCCCGGCCAGGCTGCCCGCCACCACGTACACCCACGTGGTGTGCTTGCGCACCGGCACGCCCGACAGCCGCGCGGCCTCCATGTTCGAGCCCATCACGTACGCGTAGCGGCCCAGGCGCGTCCGCGTCAGCACCAGGTGCCCGGCCACCGCGACCAGCACGATCAGCAGCACCGGCACCGGGATCGGCCCCAGCACCCCCTGCCCGAGCAGCCGGAACGACTCCGGCGCGCCGAACACGGCCACCGCGCCCGTCGCGATCAGCACCAGTCCGCGCGCCACGCTCAGCATCCCCAGCGTCGCGATGAACGGCGGCAGCCCCACCGTCGACACCAGCAGCCCGTTGACCAGGCCCGCCGCCGCGCCCACCAGGATGCCGCCGAGGATGCCCAGCAGCGGGTGGAACCCGAAGTCCGCCATCAGCATCACGCCCAGCACCCCGGACAACGCCGCCACCGAGCCGACCGACAGGTCGATGCCGCCCGTGATGATCACCAGCGTGACGCCGACCGCCATCACCGCGTTCACCGAGGTCTGCGAGCCCAGGTTGAACAGGTTGTCCGCGGTCAGGAACGACGGTGCCACGATCGACAGCGCCACGAACACCACGATCAGCGCGCCGGCGGCCGCGACCTGCGACACCGCGCCCTGCATCCGGTCGGTCAGCCCGCCCAGCAGCCCGGGCCGGCCCGCGGCGGCCTCCACCGCGGTCGCGCCGCCGTCCTGCGGGGCCCCTTCGTCCTTGCCCGGCTGCTCGCTCACTGGCCCTCCTTCGCTCCGGTCGCGAGCGCGACGATCCGTTCCTCGGAGAAGTCCGCGCGCTCGACCTCACCCGTGATCCGGCCCTCGCGCAGCACGAGGATCCGATCGCACATGTTCAGCAGCTCCGGCAGGTAGCTGGAGATCAGCACGATCGCCTTGCCCTGCGCGGCCAGCGAATCCAGCTGGCTGAACATCTCCGACTTCGCGCCCACGTCCATGCCGCGGCCCGGCTCGTCGAAGAACAGCACC
Organism: Saccharopolyspora sp. 6M; assembly: GCF_020176775.1. Taxonomy (NCBI): domain Bacteria; kingdom Bacillati; phylum Actinomycetota; class Actinomycetes; order Pseudonocardiales; family Pseudonocardiaceae; genus Saccharopolyspora; species Saccharopolyspora sp. 6M. Next base: position 26,378 of record NZ_JAIUJZ010000007.1, on the reverse strand, counting down.
TCCGCTTCGGTCTGCAACCAGCGCGCCAGCACCACCTTCTGCTGGTTGCCGCCGGAGAGCGCCTGCACCGGCCTGCCGACCCACGGCACCCGGATCCGCAGCCGGTCGCGCTCCCGCTCGGCGATGCGCCGCTCGGCGCCCAGGTCGATCAGGCCGGAGGCCATCGGCAGCTTCGCCAGCGTGATGTTCTTGTCCACGCCCAGCTGAAGCGCCAGCCCGTCGGCCTTGCGGCTCTCGGTGAGGTAGCCGATGCCCGCGGCGATCGCGTCCGCCGGGCCGCGGATCTTCAACTTCGCCCCGTCCAGCGACACCTCGCCCGCGTCGGGCGGTTCGGCGCCGAACACCGAGCGGGCCAGTTCGGTGCGGCCCGCGCCGACCAGCCCGGCCATGCCGACGATCTCCCCGGCCCGCACCTCGAAGCTCGCGTCCCGCACCGCGTCGCCGCGGCTGAGCCCGCGCACCCGCAACCGCACGTCGCCGGGGGTGCTGTAGGTGCGCGGGTACAGGTTCTGCACGTCGCGGCCCACCATCAGCGTCACCAGCCGCGACTCGTCGAGCTCGGCGACCGGCCGGGTGGCGACGACGGCGCCGTCGCGCAGCACCGTGACCCGGTCGCCGATCTCGAAGATCTCGTCCAGCCGGTGCGAGATGTAGAGGACGCCGATGCCCTGCGCGGTGAGCTCGCGGACGATGCCGAACAGCTCCGCGGTCTCCCGCTCGGTCAGGGTGGCGGTCGGCTCGTCGAGGATGAGCAGCTTCGCGTCCACCGCGAGCGCCTTCGCCAGCTCCACCCGCTGCTGCTCGGCGGTGGACAGGCGGCCGACGCGGCGCCCCGGGTCGACGTCCAGGCCCACCCGCGCGAGCAGGTCGCGGGCCGCCCGGCGCTCCGCGGCGCGCGAGATGAGGCCGCCGCTGCCGGGTTCGTGCCCGATGAACAGGTTCTCCGCCACCGACAGGTCCGGGGCGAGGGCGAATTCCTGGTGCACCATCGAGATGCCCAGCCGCCGCGCCGACGCGGGCCCCTGGTAGCTCACCCGGCGGCCGTCGACCTCGATGCGGCCGGAGCTCGGCGGCTCCACCTGCGCGACGAGCTTCATCAACGTCGACTTGCCCGCGCCGTTCTCGCCGGCCAGCACGTGGACCTCACCGGCCAGCACTTCCAAGTCCACATCGGACACCGCGACGACCCCGGGAAATCGTTTGCCCACCCCGGAAAGCCGGACCACCGCCGGTGCTTGCACCGATCCCGCATCATCCGAACCGGACTGCAAGGATTGCGACACGCCGCCTCCTCGATCACCATCGATCGCCCGCCGCAGCGGTGCGCCGGAGCATACTCACAACATCACGAGCCCGAAAGGCTCGCAGCGAAGCCGAGTAACCGATTACCGATCGTTGCACGCGAACGGCCGCGGCGGCATCCGCGAACGACGCAACCACCACCTCCGTAAGCTCGGGGATGGCACCGCCGCAATCCAAGAGGGGGACGAGACGTGCAGCCGCTGCTGGCCGGCGAACCGAACAGGGTCGGGGACTACCGGCTGCTCGCCAGGATCGGCGGCGGCGCGATGGGCGCCGTGTACTTGGCCCGGTCCCGCGGCGGCCGCGGCGTCGCGATCAAGATCGTCCGCCCCGAACTCGCCGACGACGGCGAGTTCCGCGAGCGGTTCCGCCGCGAAGTCGAGATGGCCCGCTCCGTCGGCGGCTTCTGGACCGCCACCGTCATCGACGCCGACACCGAAGCCGACCAGCCGTGGCTGGCCACCGAGTACGTGCCCGGCCCCACCCTGCACCGGGCCGTCGCCGACCACGGACCGCTGCCCGAGCAGACCGTGCGCTCGCTCGCCGCCGGACTCGCCGAAGCGCTCGGCGCCATCCACCGCGCCGGACTCGTGCACCGCGACCTCAAACCCGGCAACGTGCTGCTCGGCCCGGACGGCCCGCGGGTCATCGACTTCGGCATCTCCCGCGCCATGAGCAGCAGCGCGCTCACCGCCACCGGCATCTTCCTCGGCACCCCCGGCTTCTTCTCCCCCGAGCAGACCGTCGGCACCGACGTCGGACCGCCCAGCGACGTGTTCTCCCTCGGCGCGGTGCTCATGTTCGCCGCCACCGGCGCCGGACCGTTCGGCAACGAGAACACCGCCGCCATGCTGTACCGGGTCGTGCACAACGAACCGGACCTCGACGCGCTGCCCCCCGGGCTGCGGCCGCTCATCGGCGGCTGCCTCGCCAAGGACCCCGCCGCGCGGCCCACCCCCGGGCGGCTGCTCGACCAGGTCGGCGCGGCCTGCCCGCAGAACGACAGCTGGCTGCCCGCCGCGATCACCGCGGTCATCACCGAGCACACCTCGCAGCTCAAGCAGGCCTCCGAAGCGCCATCGGCCCCGCCCGCCGCACCGCCCCGGCCCACCCGGCAGCGCGGTGGCGGCGACTGGTCCGCGGCCCCCGCCGCACCGGCGAAACCGATCATCCCGGCCCGGCCGAAGCCGACCGCGCAGCAGCCCGAAGCGGGCCGGGGCACCGCCGCCCCCGCGCGCATCGCGCCGTCCCGGCCCGCCGTGCCGGTCGACCGGGTGCGCGCCGACGGGCCGGGGCCGGTGTTCACCACCGGCGGGCGGCTCGGCGCGCTCGTCTCCGCCGCCCTCATGTTCGGGCTGATCCACCTGGTGTTGCAGATCGGCCCGACCGCGGACGACGAGCTGTGGGCGCTGACCAGCTTCGGCATGCTGCTGCTGACCATCAGCGGGGCGTTGTCCCTGGCCAAGGCACTGCTGCCCGGGCTGCGGCTCAAGGTCAGCGCCGACGGGCTGCGGGTCTCCCGCTCCCCGCTGCTGACCCGCGAGATCCCGTGGAGCCACGTCAGCCGCATCGCCGTCGTCGGCACCGGCAAGGGCCAGTCGGTCACCGTGTGGACGCGCCCCGGCAGCCCCGCCCTCCGCTGGCGGATCTGGAACCCGACCCGGCCGTACCACGGCGGCGTGCGGGTGTACCCGGTCGGCTCCGCGGGCGGGCCCCTCACCCGCAGGCAGGAAGGCCGCCGGATCCGGCAAGCCCTCCAGCAGTACGCCCGCGGCACCTACGACAACCGCATGGTCTGACCCGAGCGACCGGCCCGGTCCCCCGGCGGCTCAGGCGGGCAGGAGGCACACCGGCGACGGGGACGGCACGGGATCGCCGATCGGGGTGAGCGCGCCGTCCGCGGCGACCGCGAACGCCTGCACGGTGTCGCTGAGCTCCCCCGCCGCGTACAGCACGTCCCCGCGCGGGGACAGCGCGACGTGCCGCGGCCCGCGCACCCCCGCAGGCACCACGCCCAGCTGCGCGAACCCCTCGGCGGAGAACACCGCGATGCTGTCGTGCCCCCGGTTCGAGGCGAACACGAACCGCCCGTCCGGCGACACCACCACCTCCGCGGCCAGGCTCCGCCCGGTGAAATCCGCGGGCAGCAGCGGCAGCACGCGGCCCGGCCGCACCTCACCGGTCCCCGCGTCGAAGGTGAACTCGGTGATCGTCGAGGTCAGCTCCCCCACCAGGTAGCCGCGCTCGCCGTCCGGGTGGAACGCCAGGTGCCGCGGACCCGTCCCCGGCTCCCAGCCGACCTCGTGCTTGAGCACCAGGTGCCCGGTGTCCCCGTCGAACGCGTACACGTACACCGAGTCGGTGCCCAGGTCGGCGGCCAGCGCGAAGCGGCCGTCCGGGGACGGCACGATCTGGTGCGCGTGCGGCCCCTCCTGCCGGTCCTTGTCCGGGCCCTGGCCGGAGTGGTCCACCACGTGGCACGCCTCCCGCAGCACCCCGCCCTCGCCGATCGGGTGCACGACGACGTTGCCGGACAGGTAGTTCGCCGTGAGCAGGAACCGTCCGCCGGGGTGCACGCTCAAGTGGCACGGCGCCGACCCGTGCGTGGGCTGCGAGTTGATCTCGGTGAGCCCGCCGTCCGGCCCCACCTGGAACGACACCACCCGGCCGCGCGCCACCTCGTTCACCGCGAACAACGTCCCGCCGTCCGGGGACAGCGCCAGGAACGACGGGTCGTAGGAGTCGGCGACGGTGTCGGTGCAGCGCAGCCGACCCGCGTCGTCGGCGAACGCGAGCCGGATTCCGTTCGCCGCCGATTCCGGGCCCGTGTAGGCCCCCAGGTACACCCGGTACTGCGCGTCCTCGGACATGAAGCGACCTCCACCCGACCTCGACCTGCACGGCGCGCGCGCCCGGCTCCGGGAGCGACCTCCCGCCGGGCACGCCGAGTCACCGGTGGCGCACGCGCCGTTCATCCGAACCTCGCCGACGGTAGCGCGCGCGGCGGCCCGCGGACAGCCCCGGCCGTCCCGAGCCCGTGTAGGCGGAACGTTGCGTTCGAAGATCGGATCGCGCAACGATCCGCCGAAAGAAGCAACAGCTCACGGCTGAAACGAAGGCGCGGGCCGCTTAGCCTGAGCAGCATGACCTCCGCTTCGACCGCGACGACGCGCCCGGCCGGGACCACCCGTTCCGCCGAATACCTGCGCCTGGACGAGACCTACAGCGCGCACAACTACCACCCGCTGCCCGTCGTGATCGCCGAAGCGGACGGGGCGTGGATGACCGATGTGGACGGTCGCCGCCACCTGGACTTCCTCGCCGGGTACTCGGCGCTGAACTTCGGGCACCGGCATCCGCGGCTGGTCGCCGCCGCCACCGAGCAGCTGGGCCGCGTCACGCTGACCAGCCGGGCGTTCCACCACGACCGGTTCGGCCCGTTCTGCCGCGAGCTGGCCGAGCTCACCGGCACCGAGCAGGTGCTGCTGATGAACTCCGGCGCCGAAGCCGTCGAATCCGCCATCAAGCTCGCCCGGAAGTGGGCCTACCAGGTCAAGGGGGTGCCCGCGGACCGCGCGGAGATCGTCGTCGCCGGGTCCAACTTCCACGGCCGCACCACCACGATCGTGTCGTTCTCCACCGACGACACCGCGCGCGCCGGGTTCGGGCCGTTCACGCCCGGGTTCACCATCACCCCCTACGGCGATGCGGACGCGGTCGCGGCGGCGATCACCGAGCGCACCGCGGCGGTGCTCGTCGAACCGGTGCAGGGCGAAGCGGGCGTCGTGGTGCCGCCCGCCGGCTACCTGCGCAGGCTGCGGGAGCTGTGCGACGAGCACGGGGTGCTGCTCGTCGCCGACGAGATCCAGTCCGGCCTGGCCCGCACCGGCGAACTGCTGGCCTGCGACCACGACGGGGTGCGCGCCGACCTGTACACGCTCGGCAAGGCGCTCGGCGGCGGCATCCTGCCGGTCTCCGCGGTCGTCGGCAGCCGCGAGGTGCTGGGCGTGCTGCGGCCCGGCGAGCACGGCTCCACGTTCGGCGGGAACCCGCTGGCCTGCGCCGTCGGTCTCGAAGTGGTGCGGATGCTGGCGACCGGCGAGTACCAGGCGCGGTCCCGGGAGCTCGGCGCACACCTGCACGCGCGGCTCGGCGAGCTCGTCGGCCGCGGCGCCGCCGAGGTCCGCGGGCGCGGGCTGTGGGCCGGGGTGGAGATCTCCCCCGGCGGGCCCACCGGCCGCCAGGTCAGCGAACGGCTCGCCGCGAACGGCGTGCTGTGCAAGGAGACCCAGGACACCACGCTGCGCGTCGCACCCCCGCTCACCATCACCCGCGAGGAGCTGGACCAGGGCATCGACGCCATCACCGACGTCCTCGCCCGCTGACCCGTCAGGATTTGACGGCGTCCCGGGACAGGGCGGTGAGGCGGGACAGGGCGCGGAGGTACTTCTTGCGGTAGCCGCCGCGGAGCATCTCCTCGGTGAACAGCTCCGAGAGCGGCGCCCCCGACACCCGCACCGGCACCGCCCGGTCGTAGAGCCGGTCGGCGAACGCCACCAGCCGCAGGCCCACGTTCTGGTTCGGCGCCGCGTGCAACCCGCGCAGGTGCACCGCGCTGACGTCCGCCACGAGCCGCCCGTACTTCGACGGGTGCACCGAGCCGAGGTGCTCGCACAGCGCGTCGAAGTCGTCCAGCGTGGCACCGGGCATCGACTCGGCCTCCGCGGTGAGCTCCGCGTCGTCCACCGGTTCTGGCGGGTCGGGCAGGCCGCGGTGCCGGTAGTCGGGGCCGTCCACCCGCAGCACGTCGAAGCGCTCCGACATCGCGTGGATCTCGCGCAGGAAGTCCACCGCGGCGAACCGGCCCTCGCCGAGCTTGCCGGGCAGCGTGTTCGACGTCGCCGCGATGTGCACGCCCGCGTCGGTGAGCTTCGCGATCAGCTGGGTGACCAGCATCGTGTCGCCCGGATCGTCCAGCTCGAACTCGTCGATCGCCAGCAACCGGTGCTCGGAGAGCCTGCGCACCGTCTCGTTGAACCCGAGCGCGCCGACGAGGTTCGTCACCTCGACGAACGTGCCGTACGACTTCGGCCCGGGAACGGCGTGCCACAGCGAGGCCAGCAGGTGGGTCTTGCCGACGCCGAAGCCGCCGTCCAGGTACAGGCCGGGCTTGCCCACCGGGGCGCGGCCGCCGCCGAACAGCGAACGCCACCACGAACCGCCGCTCCCGCCCGCGGCCGACGCCCGCTCGGCGAACGCGCGGCAGGACTCGACGGCGGCGGCCTGGCTCGGCTCGTCCGGGTTCGGCACGTAGGTCTCGAACCGGGCCTCGTCGAACCGCGGGGGCGGAGTCATCGCGTCGACCATGTCGGCCGGGCTGAGCTCGGGTCGGCGGTCGGTGAGGCGCGCGGCGGTCATGCGCCGACTCTATAACCGCTGTTCCCGCCGTAGCCGGTGGCAGTCATCACCCGCGGCGCCCGGGCGAACACCGGCCCTGCCCGCGCGCACCGCGCGCGTCGTGCTGGGATGGACGGGTGCACAGGTTGTGGCCCTCAGACGGCGATCCTCCCGGTGCTGCGGCTCCGGTGGAGGTGACGCCGGAGATCGAAGCGTTCTACGACTTCCCCGCCGACCTGGCCCGTCCCTGGCTGCGCACGAACTTCGTGTCCAGCCTCGACGGGGCGGTGAGCGTGCGCGGCAGCTCCCGCGGCCTGTCCTCCCCCGCCGACCAGCTGGCGCTGGCGCTGATCCGCGACCTGTCCGACGTGGTCCTCGTCGGCGCGGGCACCGCGCTCACCGAGGGCTACCACGGGGTGCAGCGCCACGAGGTGGACGCGGACCGCCGCGCCCGGTTCGGGCTCTCCGAAGTACCGCCGATCGCGGTCGTCACCGCCCGCTGCTCGCTGGAGCCGGACTCGCCGCTGCTCACCGACACCGTGGTGCCGCCGATCGTGCTCACCTGCGCGTCGGCCCCGGAGGCGCGCCGGATCGCGCTGGCCGACGCGGGCGCCGACGTCGTGGTCGCCGGGGACCGCACCGTGGACCTGACCGCCGCGCTCACCGAGCTCGCCGCGCGCGGGCTGCTGCGGATCGGCTGCGAAGGCGGACCGCACCTGTTCGGCGACCTGCTCGCCGCGGACCTCGTCGACGAGCTGTGCCTGACCGTCTCGCCGCTGCTCGCGGGGGGCGGGGCCGGGCGCATCGCCGCCGGACCCGGCCTCCCCGACCCGCACCGGATGCGGCTGCTGTCGGTGCTGCGGGCGGAGGAATCGCTGCTGCTGCTGCGGTACGGGAGACTTCGGGCGTGACCGGGCGGGGCGACAGCGACGCGGACCTGATGGCAGCCGCCCAGCGCGGCGACGGGGTGGCCTTCGACGAACTCGTCCGCAGGCACACCCGATCGATGTACCGGGTCGCGTACCGGATCCTCAACGACCAGGCCGAAGCCGAGGACGCCGTGCAGGACGCGTGGGTCTCGGCGTGGCGCTCGCTGGCCCGGTTCCGCGGCGAGTCCGCGCCCACCACCTGGCTGTACCGGGTGGTGACCAACGCGGCGCTCGGCCAGGTGCGGCGGCGCAAGAACACGGTGGCCCTGGACGTCAGCGACGACTCGATGGACCACCTCGTCTCCGACCACGACTCCGGCAACCCCGAGGGACACGCGGTGCGCGCCGAGGAGGCCGACCTGGTGCACCGCGCCATCGCCACCCTGGAACCCTCCCAGCGAGTGCCGCTGGTGCTGCGCGAATTCGAGGGGATGTCCTACGAAGAGATCGCAGAGGTGCTAGAGGTGAACGTCGCCGCGTTGCGATCGAGGCTGCACCGGGCGCGGCTGACCCTGCTGTCGAGGTTGAAGGAGATGCACCGTGGGTGAAGCTCCCCTCGACCCCGAGCACGCGCTGCCCTGCGGCCGCACCATCGGCGAGCTCCTCGACCACCTCGCCGGGGAAGCGCCGGAGGACTTCGGTGCGCACGTGCGCACCTGCCCGCACTGCCGGGCCGCGCTCGCCGAGCTGGCGCCCACCGGCTGGGAACCGGTGCGCCGCGCCGCCGAACTCGCCGTCGAACCGCCGGAGGGACTGGTGTCCCGCGCGCTGCTCACGGTCCGCGGCGCCCGCGCCGCCGCAGGCGGCGAACCGGCCGAGGTCGCCCAGGAGTTCGGCACGCTGCGGATCTCCGCGCAGGCCACCCTGGTGCTGGCCCGCAGGCTCAGCGCGGAGCTGCTCGCCGACGTGCCGGAGGTGCGGCTGCTGTCCTGCACCGGCGACGTGCGCGAAGTGCGGGTGGACGTCGTGATCGGCTACGGCGTGCCTGCCCCTGCGCTGACCGCCCGGTTGCAGGATGATCTGGGGCGCGCGCTGCGGGAGCACCTCGGCGCGGCGGCCCCGTCGGTGTGGGTGCGGGTCGCCGATGTCGCGCCCCCGCAGGGCTCGTGATTAGCTCATTCATGTGACCTAGGTCGCAGCCCCGCGATGTTCCGGGATCACTCGCATCGGATCTTGCAGTCCCGGAGATCGCAGGCGACTGCGACGCCCAGGGCGACAACGAGATCTTCAGGGGAAGGAGCCCTTTCATGGCCCAGTCGAGTGGTACCTCCGCCCAGAGCACCGAGACCCAGAGCGGGTCCACGACCGGCGGCAAGGGCCTGAGCACCAGCGGCAGCGCCACCCCGGCCCGGCTCGCCGACGACACCTCGCAGGGCAAGACGACGATCGCCGCCTCCGTGGTGCAGAAGATCGCCGGCATCGCCGCCCGCGAGATCTCCGGCGTGCACGCCATGGGCGGCGGCGTCTCCCGCGCCTTCGGCGCCATCCGCGAGCGCATCCCCGGCGGCAGCGGCACCACGACCACGCAGGGCGTGACCGTCGAGGTCGGCGAGAAGCAGGCCGCGATCGACCTGGACATCGTCGTCGAGTACGGCGCCTCCATCGTCGAGCTGGCCCGCGCGGTGCGGCGCAACGTCATCAACGGTGTCGAGCGGATGACCGGCCTCGAGGTCATCGAGGTCAACATCTCCGTGAACGACATCCACCTGCCCTCCGAGGACGACGAGGACGGCGGCAACGGTGGCAGCACCCCCGCCTCCTCCCGCGTGGAGTGAGACGGCGCGTGGTCCCGGCTGCCCCGACCGGGGCCACGCGCTCCCATCCCGGCCCGCTCTCGAAGGACACCGACATGACCGAATCCGCGCCCGGTGACCACGGCCGGGACGATCCCGAAGTCGAGGAGCAGCTCGCCGACCGGGTCGCTCGGGCGGTGCTCGCGCACCCGTCCGTCACCCGGTTGCACGGCGGCGCGTACGGCACCATCGCCGCCTACCTGCCCGGCAGGCAGGTCACCGGCGTCCGCGTCGGCGAGCCCGGCGAACCCGTCGAGGTCGGCGTGGTGCTGCGGCTGACCGAGCCGCTGCCGGGGATCGTGGCCGCGCTGCGCCAACGCGTGCTCGCCGTGACCGGCCCGGCGCCGGTCGACATCACCGTCGTCGACGTGATCACCTCGGACGAGGCCGATGCCCCCGGCCAGGACGAGGCGGCACCGCGATGACGGGCTCGCCGGACGACGACGCGCGGGTCCGCCTGCGCGCGTTCGTCCGCGCGCACCACCCCGATGTGGGCGGTGATCACGAGGCGTTCGTGGCGGGCCTCGCGGAACTGCGGGCCCGCCGCGACGCGGCCGACCGGAAACCCGCGCTCTCCCGTCCCGAACGCGGCGAACCCCGCAACCGGCCGCCGGACCGCTACGACGCACCGGTGGTCGTGGTCGCCGACCCGCGCGGACTCGGCGGCGTGCTGCGCCGGGTGCGGGCGTGGCGGCTGCGGAAGCGCCGCAGCCGGGTCCGGTGACCGTTCAACAGCCGACGCACGGTCTCCCAGTCAGGAAGGTTTCTCCCACGATGAACGCAACGCAGACCGGCCTGTTCGCCGGGCTCCTCCTCGGTGTCGCCGCCGCAGCCGGGGGCTTCACCGGTTTCCTCATCGCCCTGGTGATCGGTGCCATCGGCCTGATCGTCGGCCGCGTGCTGGACGGCGAGCTGGAGATCGGCGACTTCCTGGGCCGGGGCAAGGACCGATGAGCGCCCCCGCCACCGAGCGGGCCGAAGCCGCGACCGAACGGACCTCCGCGGCGGGCGACCCCGCCGAACGCGGCTCGCTGGACATCGACCGAGCGGTGCTGCGCAAGATCGCCGAACACGCCGCGGACTGCGTCTCCGGCACCACCCGCGCGCCGCGCCGCATCGTCGGCGTGGGCGTCGGCACCCAGGGTTCCAGCGCCCGGCTCACCGGCCCGGACCGCGAGCTGCGGGTCCGGCTCGACCTGGCGCTGCGCTACCCCGCCCCGGTGCGCGACGCGGTGCGCGAGGTGCGGGAACGCGTCCGCGAGGAGCTGTCCCGGCAGGCCGGTTGCCGGGTGACCGCGGTGGAGGTCACCGTGTCCGCCCTGGTGCCCGCCCCGAAACGAGACCGAGTGGAGTGAGCCCGTGCGTGCCCTAGTCCGTTTGATCACCGCCGCGGCCGGGTTGATCGCCCTCGCCGCCGGGGTCCTGCTGGTGGTGGAGGCCATCGGCGCCTGGGCGAACCCGGGCGGCCGCGGCGTGCTCGTGCCCTGGTCCGACGCCGGGTCCTCGATGCGCGACCTGAGCTGGCAGGACCTGCCGGTGCGCCTGGTGGCCGCCGCTGCCGTGCTCGTCGGCTTGATCCTGCTGCTGGCCGCGTCCCGCGCCGGGCGCAAGGAGGTGCGGCTGGCGGACCCCGCCCCCGAGGTCACCGTCACCACCGACCCGCGCTCGCTGGCCCGCCTGGTCGGCCACCAGGTCCGCGCCGAGGACGGGGTCGCCGCCGCCACCGTCACCGCCGACCGCCGGAAGGTGAAGGTGAAGGCCCGCGGCCGGTTCCGCAGCGTCGGCGACCTGCGCGACCGGGTGTCGAAGAAGGCCGCCGCCGCCGTCGAAGACCTGCCGTTGCAACGCCGGCCCCGGGTGTCGGTGTCGGTCTCCCCCGCGAAGGAGCGGTGATGTCGACCCAGGACACCACGACCCGCCCCACCGGGGGCTCCGGGAACGGCTCCACCGCCCGCAAGGCGCCCGCGCGCCCGAGCCGCACCGCCGTCGGCCGGTCGCTCGGCTTCGAACGCTGGCTGCTCGGCGTGCTCGGGCTGGTGCTGCTGCTCGCCGGGGCGCTGGCGCTGGTCGTCGGCGCCGGTTGGCTCGGCCGGTTCCGCGCGCAGCGGCCCGTGCTGGACCCGCTGCTCACCCAGTGGGTCGGCGGCAACCGGCCGCTGGCCTGCGGCGTCGCGATCGTGGTGGGTGTCGTGCTGGCCCTGCTCGGGTTGTGGTGGCTGCTGCGCGCGCTGCGCCCCGAAGGCCGTCCCGACCTGCGGCTGCACGGGGACGCGGAGAGCTCGGCGACCATCACCTCGCACGCGCTGACCGAGGCGGTGCGCGCCGACGCGGAGAGCGTCACCGGTGTGACCCGCGCGCGGGTGCGGATGGCGGGCACCGACCAGCGGCCCAACGTGCGGCTCACCCTCGCGCTCCAGGAGGGCACGAACGTGCGGCACGTGTGGGAGGAGCTGGACGCGAAGGTCCTCGCCCGCGCCCGCCAGGCGCTCGATGTGGAGGCGTTGCCGACCGCCATCCGGCTCCAGCTGGACCGCGCCGCCCGGCAACGCGTCCGCTGAACCGACGACGTCGATGGCCCGTCCGCCCGTCCAACCGGGTGGGCGGGCCATCGGCACGTCGGGCCCGCGGCGGCACCGAGCGACATACTCGGGCTCCGAGCTGCGGGAGGTCCAGGTGGCGTTGAGCGTGCAACCGCCGTTGAAGCCGATGCTGGCCGCCCCGGTGGACGGCATCCCGGACCGGCCGGGGCTCTGCTTCGAACCGAAGTGGGACGGCTTCCGCTGCCTGGTGTTCGCCGACCCGGGCGCCGCCGAACCTGTGGTGCTGCAGTCCCGCACCGGCAAACCGCTGAACCGCTACTTCCCCGAGGTGCTGGACGCCGCCGGACGGCTGCGCCGGCCCGCGGCGCTGGACGGCGAACTCGTGGTGGTCCGCACGGACTCGGACGGGCAGCGGCTGGACTGGGACGCGCTGTCCGAACGCATCCACCCCGCCGCCAGCCGGGTGCGCGAGCTCGCCGAACGCACCCCGGCGCTGTTCATCGCGTTCGACCTGCTCGCCCTCGACGACGCGGACCTGCGTGGCGAACCGTTCACCGCGCGCAGGCGGCGGCTGGAAGAGCTCGGGGTGACCGGCCCCGGCCTGCGCACCACCCCGCTGACGACGGATCCGGCCACCGCCGCCGCATGGTTCCGGCTGTTCGAGGGCGCGGGCCTGGACGGCGTGATCGGCAAGGACGCCGACGGGCCCTACGCGCCGGGCAAGCGGACCATGCTCAAGATCAAGCACACGCGCACCGCGGACTGCGTGGTCGCCGGGCTGCGCTGGCACACCGGCACCGAGCCGGGCACCGCCGTCGGTTCGCTGCTGCTCGGCCTGCACGACGACCGGGACGTGCTGCACCACGTGGGCGTCGCCGGGGCGTTCTCCGCGGAACGGCGCCGCGAACTCGCGGCCGAGCTGGCGCCGCTGCGCACCGACGCGGAGCACCCGTGGCTCGGCGAGCACGTCGACGACGGGCGGCGGCTTCCCGGGTCGGTCAACCGCTGGCGCAGCACGGTGCAGCCGTGGCAACCGCTGCGTCCGGAACGGGTGGCCGAGGTCGCCTACGACCACACCGAAGGCGCCGTGCCCGCGCGGTTCCGGCACACCGCGCAGTTCGTGCGGTGGCGCCCGGATCGCGCGCCGGAATCCTGCCGCTACGACCAGCTCGACGAGCCCGCGCGCTACGACCTGGACGCCGTCCTCCGCGGCGAAGCGGCTGATCATCGGCGACCGTGATCCACTCGCTACTAGCAGTCGATCTTGGGCCTGCCCGGCGTGAGATCCGCAGGTGAACGCGGTGCGGCAGCTGGACCGCGCCCGGTTCACGTGCTCCGGGTGGCACCGATCGAGGCGAGCACGACGCAACCGATCGCGACCCACTGCAGCACGCCCAGCGCCTCGTGCAGCACCAGCAAGCCCGCCAACGCGGCCACCGCCGGTTCCAGGCTCATCAGCACGCCGAACACGCGGGGCGGCATCCGCCGCAGCGCCTCCAGCTCCAGCGAGTACGGCACCACCGACGACATCAGCGCCACCACGAGCCCCGCCACCAGCACCGCCGGGGACAGCAGCTGCGCCCCCGCCCCGGAGATGCCGAACGGCAGCGCCACCAGCGCACCGACCGCCATGCCCAGGGCCAGCCCGGAGCCGCCGCTGGTGCGGCTGCCCAGCTTCGCACCGACCAGGATGTAGGAGGCCCACAACACCGCCGCGGCGAGCGCGAACCCGACGCCCACCAGGTCCAGGCCACCGTCCACCCGGGACAGCAACAGCACGCCGAGCCCGGCGAGCACCGCCCACAGCAGGTCCAGCTTCCGCTTCGACCCGAACACGGCCACGCCCAGCGGCCCCAGGAATTCGATGGTCACCGCCACGCCCAGCGGGATCCGGTCGATCGCCTGGTACAGGCAGATGTTCATCCCCGCCAGCACCGAGCCGTACCCGACGACCACGAGCAGCGTCGTGCGGTCCAGCCGCACCGACGGCCGCCACACGACCACCAGCACCAGCGCGGCGAACAGCAGCCGCAGCGTGACCACCCCGGACGCCCCGGCGAGCGCGAACAGCTGCTTGGCGAACGCGGCCCCGACCTGGAGGCTGATCACGCCCAGCAGCACCAGCACCGGCGGCGGGACGGCGCCGAACCCGCGGGCCAACGCCGGTTGCACCCCGGATCGGAGGGGCCGCCCGCGCGACGACGCACCGTCCATGTTGACCGCGACCACGCCTGCTCCTCCTGATCCCGGGTCGACCACCCGTTCCGCTCCGCTGTACCCGGCACCGGGGCGGCGCGCACGTCCGGCCCGAGTGCCCGGCGAACCGTAGCCGCCGCGGCGGGCGCGCCCAACCGGATTGCGACGAGGCACGCACCGCTCCCCCTCACCCGGTGCTCACGCCGATCATGCGATGCTCAGCGCAGATCCCGACCACGCAGAGGAGCAGTCGTGCCGCGCACCAGCCACCGCATCGGTGCTCTGCTGCTGCTCACCGCGCTGGTGGCGGGGTGCTCCGCGGGTCCGTCGCAGCGGCCCGCCGTCGCCTACCGGGACGCCGAACAGCCGGTGGCGCCCGCCCCCGCGCCACCCGGACCGGCACCGCTGCCGGGGCTCGGCCCGTCCGCGGGCAGCGCGCTGAACTGGGCGGACTGCACCGGGGAGACCCGCGAGGAGCTGGCGTTGCCCGCGACCGGCCCGTCGTTCTCCTGCTCGCAGCTGCTGACCACGTTGGACTCGCCGGAGGCGCCCGCCGAGGGCACGACCCGCGCGGCGCTGCTGAGCACCGGCACCGGCGGCGTCCCGCTGGTGGTGCTGGGCGACGTGCACGGCGAGCCGGGCACCTCGGTGGCCGCGCGGCTGGCGCTGAAGCTGCCGCCGGAGGTGCTGCGCACGTTCCGGATCATCGGCATGGACCGGCGCGGCACCGGCCAGTCGGATCCGGCGGACTGCATGCCGCCGACGCAGCGGGAGAACATCATCGGCTTCGACCCGCAGGCCACCGACCGGGCGTCGCTGGACCGGCTGCTGACCTCGGTGCGGGTGTCCAGCCAGGAGTGCCTGCTGGACCTGGACGACCGGTTGCAGGCCTACGACTCGTGGCGCACCGCGGCGGACCTGGAGGAGCTGCGGCTGGAGCTCGACGTGCCGAAGCTGCACGCCGTCGGGATCGGCGAGGCGACCCGGGTGCTCACCACCTACGCGCAGCGCTACCCGGATTCGGTTGGCCGGATGGTGTTCGACGGCGGGCTGGACCCGCAGCTGGACGCGATGGCCGTCGCCGGGGCGCAGGCGCAGGGCGCGGAGCAGACCTTCGACGCGTTCGCCGCCGACTGCGCCGCCCGGGGTTCCTGCCCGCTGGGTCCCGATCCGCGCCGCACCGTGCAGGAACTGGTGCAGCGGACGCGGGCGACGTCACTGCCTGCCGCCGACGGGCCGGTGAGCGCGGGCAAGATCGTGCGGGTGCTGCTGCACGGCCTGGGCGAACCGGAGCGCTGGCCGCGGCTGGCATCGGCGCTGGCCGCGGCGAACTCCGGGGACGGGGCGCGGATCAGCGCGCTCGCCGCCCCGCTGGTGCGGGAGACCGGGGCCGATCCCGCGCGGCTCGACGGCGACCTGATCACCAGTTGCAACGACACCAGGCTGCGGCTGCCCGCCGAGCGGCTCGTGCACGTGGCGACCGAGTGGACGGGGACGAACACGCTGTTCGGCGGCCTGTTCGCGCAGCGCCTCGCCTGGTGCGCGCAGTGGCCGGAACCGCAGGAGGAACCGCCGCCGCCGTCCGCGCCGGGCCTGCCGCCGATCCCCGTGGTGACCACCGAGAACGATCCGCTGGTGCCGGCGCAGGGCAGCAAGCACCTGGCGGAGCAGCTGCCGACGGGCGTCGCGGTCAACTGGCAGGGCACCGGGCACGGCGCGATCGGCCGCTCGGACTGCGTGACCGACGCGGTGAGCCGGTTCCTCGTGCAGGGCGCCCTGCCCGCCGAGGGCAAGGCCTGCCCCGCCTGATCACCCGTGCGCGCGGGTTCCGGGGGTGCGGAGTCCGCTGCCCCCGGAACCCGGTGCGTGCGATCAGCAGCCCGAGCAACACCCGCAGGAAGGACCGCTGCAACTCGCGCAGCAGCTGCAACCGCCGCTGGCCTGCGGGGTCGTCTCGTTCTCGGTGGGAACCATGGCGTTCTCCTCACGTGCTTGAGCACCAGCGGTAGCGAGCATGCGCGCCCGAACACCGCGGGTGACACCGCCGAGCGAGGGATCGGCCGTCCGCCGACCTGCTGAACAGGCGACATGCACCCATTGCAATCCGTCACCGTCCCGCTCGGTGACCAGCGCGCGGCCCCTCGTCCCGGTGTCGCCCGTTCCGGGAAGGCCGCGCATCGCGCTCCCGCGGCGTCCGACCGGCGTCGCGAGCGCGCCGGACGTCGCCGGCGGGAGCGCTCACCCGGCGCTCTCGTCGCCGCGCCGCGCTTCCAGGGACGCCTTGCGGGAGCGGGTGGGTTCGCCGGGCATCTTGGGGTGGTCGGGCGGGTAGGGGAGTTCGCCGAGGCCGCGGTCGCCGCGGTCCCGTTCGAACCAGTCCAGGGCGAGGTCCAGCTCGCCGGACGAGTCGTCCAGCCCGCGGTGCGGGTCGCCGCGTTCGGCCAGCAGACCGGGAACCGTGCCCAGGTCGAAGTCGTCCGGTTCCGCGTCCGGCAGCTGCTCCCAGGTCAGCGGCATCGACACGGTGGCGCGCGAGGTGCCGCGGATCGACCACGACGAGGCGACGGTGCGGTCCCGCGCGGCCTGGTTGAAGTCGAGGAAGACCCGCCTTCCGCGGTCCTCCTTCCACCAGGCGACGGTCGCCTGCTCGGGGATGCGGCGCTGCACCTCGCGGGCCAGCGCGATCACCGCGCGCCGCACCTCGATGAAGTCCCAGCGCGGCTCGACGCGCACCAGCACGTGCACCCCGCGGCCACCGGAGGTCTTCGGGAAGCCGGTGAGGCCGGCCTCCGCCAGCACCTCCCGCAGCACCTGCGCCACCGCCACGGCCTCCGGATATCCGGTGCCGGGCTGCGGATCCAGATCGATGCGCAGCTCGTCGGGGTGCTCCACGTCCGCCGAGCGCACCGGCCACGGGTGGAAGTCCAGGGTGCCCAGCCCCGCCGCCCACACCAGCACCGCGGGCTCGGTCGGCAGCACGCTGTCCGCGGTGCGCCCCGACGGGAACGTCACCCGCACCGACCGCACCCACTCGGGGGCGCCCTTCGGCACCCGCTTCGCGTAGAACGGCTCGGACCCGACCCCGCCGGGGAACCGCTTCAACGTCGTGGGCCGATCCCCCACCGCCCGCAGCAGCGGTTCGGCGACCGCCAGGTAGTACTCGGCGACCTGGAGCTTGGTGAACCCGCGCTCCGGGAAGTACACCTTGTCCGGGTGCGACAGCCGCACCGCCCTGCCCGCGACGTCCAGTTCCCGCGCTGCCTCCGCCATCCGCGCAGCGTAGGTCGGCGGCTCCGGGACTGCCTGCGACCGCCGTCCGCGGGCTACCGTGGGGCCATGGCGCCAGCAGGCCACGACCCCGACGCCCCGCGGGACCGGTTCGCCGACGACCTCGTCGGGCTGGACCCGCACGACCCGGAGGCGCGGGCCTTCGCCGAACACCTGGACCGGATGGAACGCCCCGGTTCGAAGGCCACCGTCGAAGGCATGCTCATCGGCGTCGACGACTTCGCCCGCTGCGCGAACCGGACGCAGGGGCACCGGCGCGTCGTGGTGGTGTTCGTCGTGCTGCTGATCCTGCTCGGCGTCGGCGTCACCGTGTGGAACGCGGTGGTCTTCATGCTCGGCGCCTTCCTCGGCGGGTGAGCGGGAGCACGCGGGCACTCGATCTTGCGAAGGGTTAGCGTGGACGCATGGATCCGGTCGTGGGTGCCACCCCCAAAGTCGTGAAGTCCGACCAGGAATGGCGGGAGCAGCTCGGCCCGCAGGAGTACGCGGTGCTGCGGCAGGCCGCCACCGAAGCTCCGTGGACGGGCGAGTACACCGAGACCAAGTCGGTCGGCGCGTACGACTGCCGCGCCTGCGGGGCGGAGCTGTTCCGCAGCACCGAGAAGTTCGAGTCGCACTGCGGCTGGCCGTCGTTCTTCGACGCCCGCGACTCCGACGCGGTGATCCTGCGCGAGGACCGCTCGCTCGGCATGGTCCGCGTCGAAGTGCTGTGCGCGAGCTGCCTGAGCCACCTGGGTCACCTGTTCGAGGGCGAGGGCTACGACACCCCCACCGACCAGCGCTACTGCATCAACTCGATCGCACTGCGGCACGTCCCGGAGAGCTGACCGGCCACACCGCCCGAGCGCCGCGGGAGCCGCGGCCGGGTCAGCCGAACGCGGGCATCAGGTGCTCGGCGATGAGCCGCAGCTGATCGGCCGCGCTCGGCACTCCCGGCACGTCCACCCCGGAGAAGGCGCGGACCAGCTCGGCATCGGTGACCGCCAGGACCAGGTGGTTCACCCCGGTCGGCGCGATGTCCCGCTGGATGCGCTCCAGGCACTCCTGCGGCGTCCCGGCGACCGACAGCTTCTCCGCGAGCTCCGGCGGGGTGAGTTCGTAGGCCCGCGCGAGGTCACCCGCGCCGACGGCGGCGACGACCTCGGCCAGCGAAGCCGGATCCACCCCGTTGCGGCGCAGCTGCTCCGCGGGCATCGCCGAGGCGTACAGGCCGATCATCGCCCGGGCCGCCCGCTTCGCCGCCGCCCCGTCCGGGCCGGTGGCGAACACGATCCAGGCGCCGATGTCCAGCCGCCGCCAGTCCCGCCCGGCCCGCTCCGTGCCGAGCCGCACGTTCGCCACCAGGTGGTCGTAGGCGTCGCGGGTGCAGCTCAACGCGTGGTGCACGCCGTCGGAGATCTCCCCCGCCAGCTGGAAGGACTTCGGGCCGCGCATCGCGCCCAGCAGCACCGGAAGCCGCTGCTGCACCGGGGTGGCGAAGGTGAACAGCCCGTCGTAGCGGAAGAACTCGCCCTGGAACGTGATCGCCCGCTCGTCCAGGAAGGTGCGGATCACGTGGTGCGCCTCCCGCACCCGGGACAGCGGCTTCGTCCGCGCCCAGTCGATGCCGTACTGGGCGAGCAACCCGAAGTTCCCGCTGGAGATCACCACCTCGGCGCGCCCGCCGGTCAGCTCGTCCAGGGTCGCCGCGGCCTGCGCGATCAGCGTCGGTTCGCGCAGCGTCACCGGTGAGACGCTCGGCCCGAACCGGATGCGGCGGGTCCGCGCGGCGGCCGCGGCGAACAGCAGCCACAGGTCCTTGTGCCAGGTCTCGTCGGCGGCGTACGCCGCGTGGAAACCCAGTTCGTCGGCCAGTTCGATCGTCGCCAGCGAGTCGGCCACCGGGTGGTCGGGCAACATCACGTAGCTGAACCGCATCCCGCTCCCCTCGACCGGTGCCCCGTGCAGTCTGCGCCGCCGGCTGATCCTGCCGAACCCGCCGGACGGGTAGATCCGGCCGGTGCACGGGAATCCGTCGTGGATCATGTGGAACGGTTCAGCATCACATCGTGGAGGGAGGTGCCGTGCCCGTCGACGAGACGCTGCGTTCGCTCCGGCGGTGGTCGCGGACGCCCGAGCCCGCCGACGCGGCGGGCGTGGCGGGCCGGATCGCCGAAGCCATCGTGCTGGGGCTGCTCCCCGACGGGGAGCGGGTTCCCGGCGGCGCGGAGCTGGCCGCGCTGCTCGGCTGCCGGGCCGAGGTGGCGCGGGACGCGCTCGGCAGGCTCGCCGGGGACGGCCTGGTGATCACCTCGGCGGTCGGGCCGCTGATCCGGCGCCCCGCCGATCCGCTGCTGGTCGCGGGCACCGCGCGGCTGCGGGAGCTGGACGCGCACGCGCTGCGGGAGATCTCCGACCAGCACTCCGCGATCGCGGGCACCGCCGCGCTGCTCGCCGCCGAACGCGCCACCGCCGACGAGCTGACCGCGCTGCGCGCGCTCGCCGCCGAGTTCGCCGCCGCTACCGGCACCACCGACCGGCGCAGGCTCGACGGGCGGCTGCACATCGAGATCGCCGCCGCCGCGCAGTCCTCCCGGCTCACCCACCAGGAGATCGCGTTGCAGACCGAGACCGGCGCGCTGCGCTGGCTGCCGTGGGCCGAGGCGATCCCGCACGGCGCCGAGACCGCCCAGCACGCGGCGATCCTCGACGCCATCGAGGCCGGCGCGGGCGACCGGGCCCGCGCCCTCGCCGAGGACCACGTGCGGGCCGGCATCCGGCGGCTCGTCGAATTCCGGCTGTGGTCCGGCGACCGGAGGTGCGGGCGATGAGCGCCGACGCGGCCGCCGCGCACATCAGCGGGATCCTCGACGACGCGGCGCGCTGGTGCACCGAGCTCGGCGAACGGCTGCGCGCCGCGCACGACGGCACGCCCGCGCTGAGCACCGAGGACCTGTCCGCGCTGTGGCAGCCGATCTTCGACCGGCTCGACGCGGAACCGGCGGTCCTCGCGGGCACCGGCGTGATCCTCGCCGACGACGTGCTCACCGACCGGGCGCACTGGCTGGAGTGGTGGCAGCACCGGCCCGCCGACACGCCCCGGTTCCTGCAGGTCGACCACGACCCGGACAGCGTCGGGTTCTACGACTACGCCGCCGCGCCCTGGTTCACCGCGCCCCGCGACACCGGGGCCGGCGTCGTCGTCGGGCCGTACGTGGACTTCGCCGGCACCGACGAGTACCTGGTGACGCTGGCCGTGCCGGTCCGCTCCGGGGACCGCTTCCTCGGGGTGGCCGCCGCCGACCTGCGCACCGGCGAGTTCGAGCGGGCGCTGCTGGCGCGGGTGGGACCGCTGCGGCCGCCGACGGCGCTGATCAACGGCGCGAACCGGGTGGTCGCCTCCAACACGCCGCTGCGGCTGCCCGGCACCCTCGTCACCGCGGGTCCGCTCGCCGCCGACCCCGGCCGGGAGGTGCGCGTCGCGGCACCGCTGGGCGGGCTGCCGTGGCGCGTCGTCCGCGAACCGGGGTGACGGCGTCCGATCAGGGCAGGCGGGGCAGCAGCTCGGCCGGGGTGACGCGCTTGCCGGTGAAGAACGGCGTCTCCTCGCGCACGTGCCTGCGGGCCTCGGTGTAGCGCATCTTCCACATCAGGTCGACGATGCGGTGCAGCTCCGGCGCCTCGAACGCGAGGATCCACTCGTAGTCGCCGAGTCCGAACGAGGGCACCGTGTTCGCCCGCACGTCGGGGTAGTCGCGGGCCGCCATGCCGTGGTCCTTCAGCATCGTGCGGCGCTCGCCGTCGGGCAGCAGGTACCAGTCGTAGCTGCGCACGAACGGGTAGACGCAGAGGAAGTCGCCCGGATCCTCGCCCATGATGAAGGCGGGGAGGTGGCTCTTGTTGAACTCGGCCGGGCGGTGCACCGCCACGTTGCTCCACACCGGGTCGGAGGCCTCGCCGAGCGTCGTCTCCCGGCGGAAACCGGCGTAGGCCTCCTGCAGGGCCTCGATCTTCTCGGCGTGCCACCAGATCATGAAGTCGGCGTCCGACCGCATGCCCGCCAGGTCGTAGACACCGCGCACCACGACCCCGGAATCCGCCAGGCCGTCCAGGTAATCCTGGGTCGCCGCGGCCGTCTTCTCCCGGTCCTCGGGCAGCGCGCCCGGTTCGACCTGGAAGACCGACCACATGGTGTAGCGGATGGTGTCGTTGAGTTCGGAGTAGTTCAGCCGCGCCATGCCCTCATCGTCCCACCACGGCCCGGTCATCCGGTCGCGAGGTGGCGTGTGATGCCGGTCGCGGCCGCCTCCCCGGTCGCGGCGCACGCGGGCACCCCGACGCCGTGCAGCGCCGCCCCCGCCAGTTCCACGCCGTCGAGCTCCCCGACGGCGCGTTCCAGCCCGGCGACCAGGTCCAGGTGGTCCACGCCGTACTGCGGCAGGCCGCCGCCCCAGCGCACCACCGCCGCGTCCACCGGTTCGGCGTCGACCCCGGTCACCTCGCGCAGGTCGGCGAGCACGCCGCGCAGCAGTTCCGCGTCGGTGCGGCGCAGCAGCTCGTCCTGCCCGGTGCGGCCCACCGAGCCGCGCACCAGCGGTTCGCCGCCGGTGCCGGTCAGGTGCGGCCACTTGCGGCTGGTGAAGGTGAACGCCTTCGCGGTGAACGGGGTCCCGTCGGCGTGCACCTCACCGCGGGCGACCAGCGTGCCGGAGGCCGCGGGCAATTCGGTCCCGGTGGGCAGCGCGAGGCCGAACACGGCCATCGACGCCACCTCCACCCGGCCGAGCAGTTCCGCCGCGGCCGGGGACGCCCCGGCCAGCAGTTTCCGCGCGGCGGGAGCGGGCACCGCGAGCACCACCGCGTCGGCCGCCAGCACGTCCGGTGCGGGCGCGGAACCGATCTCCAAGCGCCACCCGGCGCCGTCGCGGTGCAGGGCACGCACGGGAGCGCCCAGCCGCACCTCCGCGGCCGCCGAGTCGGCGAGCGCGGCGACGAATTCGCGGTAGCCGTGCCGGAACGCGCCGAACACCGGCCGCTTCCGCCCGTCCGGCGCGGGAGCGGGCAGCGCCGCCGCGGCGGCCTCGGTGATCGACTTCGCGCCCGCGTCGAGCGCGGCGGCCAGCGCCGGGATCGTGGCGCGCAGGCCGAGTCCGTCCGCGCTGCCCGCGTACACCCCGCCGAGCAGCGGCTCCACCAGCCGGTCCACCACCTCGTCACCGACCCGGGCGCGCAGCAGCCCGCCGACGGAGGCGTCCGCACCGCCCAGCTCCAGCGGCGGCAGGTCGGCTTCGGCGCGCACCGCGGCCACCCCGGCCGGGGACAGCACGCCCGCCACCGACTCCGGGTCGGCGGGCACGCCCATCACGGTGCCCGCGGGCAGCGGGTGCAGGGCGCCGCCCGCGCGCACCCGCGCGGCGACCGGACCCGGGTGCACCACGTCCGCGGCCAGGCCGAGCTCTTCGGCGAGCCGCAGCACTTCGGGACGCCGGGCGAGGAACGCCTCCGCGCCCAGGTCCAGCTCCACCCCGGCCAGCGGCAGCGAGCGCAACTTGCCGCCCAGCGCGCCGGTCTGCTCGACCAGCACGATCTCCGCGTCCGGGCCCAGCGAGCGGCGCAGCCGGTGCGCGGCCACCAGTCCGCTGACGCCGCCGCCGACGACGGCGACGCGGGTCACGAGCGGGCGCTCTCGGCGTGCACCTGCCGCACGACCTCGGTGAGCACCCCGGGGTCGGTCGTGGGCAGCACGCCGTGGCCCAGGTTGAACACGTGACCGGCGGCTTCCCGGCCCTCGGCGAGGATCCGGCTCACCTCGGCGCGGACCGCGTCCGGCCCGGCGAACAGCACCGCCGGGTCCAGGTTGCCCTGCACCACCGGCTCGCGGTCCGGGTCCGCGGCGCGGAGCCGGCGCACCGCCTCGTCCAGCGGGACCCGCCAGTCCACGCCGACCACGTCGGCGCCCGCCGAGCGCATCGAGCCGAGCAGCTCGCCGGTGCCCACCCCGAAGTGGATCTTCGGCACGTCCGGCGCCACCTCGGCGACGCCCTCGAAGATGCGCTTGCTGTGCGGCAGCACGAACTCGCGGTAGTCCCGCAGCGACAGCGCCCCCGCCCAGGAGTCGAACAGCTGCACCGCGTCCACCCCGGCGGCGAGCTGGGTGCGCAGGAAGGTCAGCGTCGTGTCGGCCAGCTTCTCCAGCAGCGCGTGCCAGGTGGCCGGATCGGAGTGCATGAGCGCCTTGGTCCGCTCGTGGTTGCGGCTCGGCCCGCCCTCGACGAGGTAGGACGCGAGGGTGAACGGCGCGCCCGCGAACCCGATCAGCGGGGTCTCGCCGAGCTCGGCCAGCAGCAGCCGCACCGCCTCCGCGACCGGCGCGACCTGCTCGGCGTCCAGCTCCGGCAGCGCGGCGACGGCGGCCGGGTCACGCACCGGTTCGGCCACCACCGGTCCGGTGCCCGCGACGATGTCCAGCCCGATGCCCGCGGCGTACAGCGGCAGCACGATGTCGCTGAACAGGATGGCCGCGTCCACCCCGTGGCGGCGCACCGGCTGCGCGGTGATCTCGCAGACCAGGTCCGGCGTCAGGCACGCCTGCAGCATCGGGGTGCCTTCGCGGACCTTGCGGTACTCGGGCAGCGAGCGCCCCGCTTGGCGCATGAACCAGACGGGCGTGTGCCGGGGCGCGCCGCCGCGGGCGGCCACGAGCAGCGGGGCGTCGGCGAGGTCCCGGCGGGCCGAGACCGAAGCGGGTGAGGGCATCGGGGGCGCATCCACAAGGTCGAGGTGTCGGAGCCCGGCGCGGTTCCGCGGACGTCGGGCGGGCCACCGCGGCGCGGGCCGACGGCCCTGTCGGGGCCGTTCCGGACATCTTCGCAGACGCTCACGGCGCCGGACGCGCGGGCAAGATCACGATCGGCCGCGGCGCCCGGCGTGGCGCCCACCCCGCGCCGATCCGGCGGCCTACAGTCCCGGTCCGTGACTGAGATGGCGGCGATCCCCGAGGAGTTCCGGCAGGCAGTGGCCGCGCTGGCCGCGCCCGCTCCGCGCGCCGAGATCGAGGTGACGGAGGTCCGCCCGCCGAAGCGGCTCGCGCCGTGGGCGTACGCGGTGGCGGCGGAGGCCACCGGCCCGTCCGACGAGCTGGCGACCGCCCGCCTGGTGCTGCTGCACGACCCGGACCGCCCGGCGGCGTGGGCGGGGTCGCTGCGGCTCGTGGTGTACCTGCGGGCCGAGCTGGACCCGGAGCTGGCCGCCGATCCGCTGCTGCCCGCGGTCGGCTGGTCCTGGCTGACGGACGCGCTGGAGGAGTCGGGGGCCGCGGCCGACGTGCTGGGCGGGACGGTCACGCTGACCTCCTCGGCCCGGTTCGGCGACATCGCGGGCCCGCCGCGCAGCCACGACCTCGAACTCCGGGGTTCGTGGACGCCGCGGGAGGCGGACCTGGGCGCCCACGCGACGGCCTTCCACCAGTTGATGTCCAGCGCAGCGGGCCTGCCGCCGGTCGGGGTGGCGGTGCTGGACCGGCGGTCGGCGCTGCGCGGAGAGGCTTGAGCCGCGATCTTTAACGATCGGGATTCCCCTCACGAGATCGCGAAAACCTCGCACAATTGGTTGCCCGGGCAACTTTCTCACGATGTGCAATCAAGGTCTGTCGCACGGACCCGCCAAGGCGTTACGCCAAACACCGAGACCCACCCAAATGAGTGACAAAAACGAACCGCAGTGACAACTCGATCGGGATAGATACCCGATTGATCGTCCCGCTGACCCGCTTGGGCGGTTACGCTGCCCCCGACGACACCACTTTCGGTCGATCAGTGGCGCGGCTGATTGGTCGAGAGTCCCGGTGCCGGTCGGGGGGCACGACCGACTCCAGGGAGGTAGTGACGTGGCTGCCGTCGGCTTAGGTCAGGCCGCTCGAACCACGCCCGCCGGCGCTTTGCCGGCCAACATGGTCCCGCACCCGCGGGAAGAGCTGTTCACGGTGCTCGTGGTGGACGACCATCCGCTGCTCCGGGAGGCCATCGCCGCCCGGTTGCTGCAGATGGGCGCCGGCACGGTGCACGAGGCCGCATCGATGGCCGAGGCCAGGGCTCGCGCTCTGGCCACCGGTCCGTGCGACCTCGCGATCCTCGATCTCGGACTCCCCGACGGGACCGGCATCGACCTGGTGACGGAACTCCGTACCCAGGGCTGGCCGCGAATCGTGGTGCTCGCTTCGTCCGACGACCCCTATGCGGTCCGGGCCGCCTTCCAGGCAGGCGCTCAGGCGTACCTGCTGAAGTCGGCCTCGCCGATGGTCGTCACCGACGGGGTGCGCCGCGTGCTCGACGGCGGCGTGTATGCCGATCCCAGCGTGGCTCCGGTGCTCGCAGCGGGCACTCGGGTCCCGGGAACCGACAACACGCCCCGGGAGCTGTCCGGACGTGAGGTCGAGGTGCTGCAACTGGTGGCCGATGGCCGATCCAACAAGGAGATCGGTGAGGCGCTCAACCTCTCCGCTCTCACGGTGAAGAGTCACCTGTCTCGGATCGGCCGCAAGTTGGGCACCGGAGATCGGGCGCAGATGGTCGCCCTGGCCATGCGGGCCGGGGTGATCAGATGACCGGATGATCCTGATCGGGTGAATCGAGGTCCCACCGCGATCGTCGGGTCCGGTCGGGCTTGACGACCTCGGGCTGGTCGCACCCGCGGGCGGACCGCAACACGTAAGGTCTGATATCCGTGGAAGCTGCTTGCCCCGAGTCCGTCGAGCCCGACCGCCCCGAGCCGGTGCTGCTCACCGAGCCCGCTGACGGCGTCCCGCCGGTGGTGGAGACTCCTGAAGCGCTGGAGACCGGCGCGGCCCCCCCGGGGGGGGGGGGCGGGCCGGGGGCGGGGGGGGCCCCCCCCCCCGCCCGGTTACCGGTAGACCAACCGGGCGACCGGGTGGGACAGCGCCCGGGAGGCGCGGGGGC
>NZ_JAIUJZ010000006.1:0-7688 GCF_020176775.1 Saccharopolyspora sp. 6M | reverse complement strand
CCCCCCGCCCCGGGCCGCGGCCCCCCCCCCCGCCCCCGCGCCCCCCCCCCGCGGGGTGTCCCACCCACACCACCCGTGCCCCCCCCCGGGGCCGCCCGCGCCCGCGGGGAGCGGTCCGGTCGCGGTGGACACCGAACGCGCGTCCGGATACCGGTACTCCCAACGTGCCTACCTGGTGCAACTGCGCCGGGAAGGCGCGGGGACGGTGCTGGTCGATCCGGTCGCGCTGAACGGTGCCCTGGAACCCCTGAAAGCGGCGCTGGCCGACACCGAATGGGTGTTGCACGCCGCGTCCCAAGACCTGCCCTGCCTGTCCGAGCTGAACCTGCACCCGCAACGGCTGTTCGACACCGAACTCGCCGGGCGGCTGGCCGGGTTCGACCGGGTCTCGCTGGGCACCCTCGTCGAGCGCATGCTCGGCTACCGGTTGGAGAAGGGCCACAGCGCCGCCGACTGGTCGCGCCGGCCGTTGCCCGCCGATTGGCTGGTGTACGCCGCGCTGGACGTGGAACTGCTGATCGACCTGCGCGCCGCGATGCACGACGAGCTGACCCGGCAGGGCAAGCTCGAATGGGCGTGGGAGGAGTTCGAGGCGGTGCGCACCGCCGAGCCGCCCCGCCCGCGCGCCGAACCGTGGCGCCGCACCTCCGGGATCCACCGGATCCGCAACGCCCGCCAGCTCGCCGCCGTCCGCTCGCTGTGGACGGTGCGCGACCGCATCGCCGCGGAGCGGGACATCGCACCGGGCCGGATCCTGCCGGACTCCGCCGTGGTGCAGGCCGCGCAGAGCGGCCCCGGAACCGAAGCCGAGCTGACCGCGCTGCCGGTGTTCGGCGGCAGGCAGCAGCGCCGCCGCGCCTCGACGTGGCTGGGCGCGCTGCGCGCGGCCCGCGAACTCCCCCAGGACGAGCTGCCGGTGGTCTCGCCGCCGCAGGACGGACCGCCGTCGCCGAACCGGTGGGCGGACCGCGACCCGGCGGCCGCCGCGCGGCTGTCCGCGGCCAAGTCGGCCATGTCGGCCATCGCCGAGGAGCACGGGCTGCCGGTGGAGAACCTGCTGCTCCCGGACCTGCTGCGGCGGCTGTGCTGGACGCCGCCGGAGGACCTCGGGGTCGAGTCGGTCGCGAACCGGCTGCGCGAACGAGGCGCCCGGGAGTGGCAGATCGGGCTGACCGCGACGCCGTTGAGCACCGCGCTGCAGGCGGAACCGGGCAAGTAGTCCTGGCGCGTTCGGGCCGCCGCCGCTCCCGGTGCGCGGGGGCGGCGGCCCGATCGGCCGCGGGATCGGCGGCGCAGCACGCCGATGAGCCGTCGGACGCCGGTGCCGTGGAAGCCCGCGTTCCTCCTCCCCGGACGAGCTCCGGTCGCGGGACTCCACGGCCCGATCCGTCGACGGCGAAGACGTGCGGCGAACGGACGCGGTCCGAGCCGCCGAGCTGGGCACGAGGCGTCGAGGTGGGCACGAGCCGTCGAGGTGGGCGGCGGACGGTCCGAGCCGCCGAGGTGGGCGGCGAAACGCGTGCGCGCTCTGCCGCGGGTCGCTGCCGGGACCGCCGCGAACCGGTGCGGCCGATCTCCGCCGCCTCGTCGTCACCGAGCGCGCGGCAGCGGGGTGCGTAGGCTGGCCGCGCGATCTCCCGGCGGCCGAACCCGCAGGTGGGGCTGTGAGCGAACAGACATGGGCGCACCGCCCCGCACCCGGTGGTTACCGGTGGGTAATAAGCGCTAGAGTGGCTGTTACCGACCAGTAGCGGCGGGGCCGGCGCCCACTCCCGGACGAACGCCGCCGGGGCCGGTCCGGAACCCGCACAACGCAGGACCCACACAGTGAGGAGCACGCCGTGGTCGCACCCGCGTCGGCACCAGCCGACCCGCGCAGCGCACGTGCCGTACGGGACGTGGTCTTCGTCGACGGCGTCCGCACGCCGTTCGGCAAGGCAGGCAAGAAGGGGATCTACGCCGAGACCCGCGCCGACGACCTGGTCGTCAAGGTCATCCGCGAACTGCTGCGGCGCCACCCCGAGCTGCCGCCGGAGCGCATCGACGAGGTCGCCATCGCCGCCACCACCCAGATCGGCGACCAAGGGCTGACCATCGGCCGCAGCGCCTCGCTGCTGGCGGGCCTGCCGCAGTCCGTGCCCGGCTTCGCCATCGACCGCATGTGCGCCGGCGCGATGACCGCGGTGACCAGCATCGCGGGCGGCATCGGCTTCGGCGCCTACGACATCGCCATCGCAGGCGGCGTCGAGCACATGGGCAACCACCCGATGGGCGAGGGCGTCGACCCGAACCCGCGCTACGTCGCCGACAGCGTCGTCGACCCCTCCGCGCTGATCATGGGCTCCACCGCGGAGAACGTGCACGACCGCTACCCGAGCCTCACCAAGGAGCGCACCGACGCCTACGCGGCGCTGAGCCAGCAGCGCTACGAGGCCGCGCAGCTCGCCGGCAAGATCGCCGCCGACCTGGTGCCGGTCTCCACCCGCTCCGCCGAGCAGGGCTGGGGCCTCGCCACCGCCGACGAGCCGCCGCGCCCCGGCACCACGACCGAGGCGCTGGCCGGGCTCAAGACCCCGTTCCGCCCGCACGGCCGGGTCACCCCGGGCAACGCCGCCGGGCTCAACGACGGCGCCACCGGCTGCGTGCTCGCCGACGCCGAGACCGCCCGCGAGCTGGGCCTGCCCGTCGGCATGAAGCTCGTCGGCTACGCCTTCGCGGGCGTCGAGCCGGAGGTCATGGGCGTCGGCCCGATCCCGGCGACGGAGAAGGCCCTCAAGCGCGCCGGGCTCGACATCTCCGACATCGGGTTGTTCGAGATCAACGAGGCCTTCGCGGTGCAGGTGCTGGCCTTCCTGGAGCACTTCGGCATCGCCGACGACGACCAGCGGGTCAACCCGTGGGGCGGCGCCATCGCCTGCGGCCACCCGCTCGCCTCCTCCGGGGTGCGGCTGATGACGCAGCTGTCCCGGCACTTCGCCGAGCACCCCGAGGTGCGCTACGGCCTGACCACCATGTGCATCGGCTTCGGCATGGGCGGCACGGTCATCTGGGAGAACCCGAACTTCGACACCGCAGGGGGCGCGAAGTGAGCACGCAGACCGACTTCGCAGCGCTGTTCCCGGACGAGGTCGTCACCCAGGCGCACACCAGGCTGCTGAACGTGCCCGGGCTCGGCGGCGAGCTCGCGCTGATCACCATCGACAACGGCCACGACCACACCCGGCCGTCCACGTTCGGCCCCGGCGGGCTCACCGCGCTGAACGCTGCGCTGGACGAGGCGTTCGCCGCCGGGCCCGCCGCGATCGCGGTCACCGGCAAGCCGTTCGTGTTCGCCGTCGGCGCCGACCTCTCCGGCGTCACCCAGATCGCCGAGCGGCAGCACGCCCACCAGGTCGCGCAGACCGGGCACGACGTGTTCCGCAGGCTCACCGAGTCGACCATCCCGACCTTCGCGTTCGTCAACGGCGCGGCGCTGGGCGGCGGCCTGGAGCTGGCGCTGTCCTGCCACTACCGGACCGTCTCGGAGAGCGTGAACGCGATCGCGTTCCCCGAGTGCTTCCTCGGCCTGTTTCCCGGCTGGGGCGGCACCCAGCTGCTGCCGAACCTGATCGGCGCGGACGCCGCGGTCAGCGTGATCATCGAGAACGCGCTGAACCAGAACAAGATGCTCAACGCGAAGAAGGCCACCGGACTGGGCATCTTCGACGCGCAGCTGGAGAGCGCCGACTTCCTGGAGGAGTCGATCCGCTGGGCGGTGCGCGTGGTCGGCGGCGAGCAGACCGTGCAGCGCGCCGAGATCGACCGCGGCCAGGCCTGGGACGACGCGATCGCACGCGCGAAGGGCATCGTCACCGCCCGCACCCAGGGCGCCTCGCCCGCGGTCACCAAGGCCGTCGAGCTGCTCGAACTGGCCCGCGGCAACGACCTCGACGCCGGGTACGCGGCCGAGACCGAGGCGCTCGCCGACGCGCTCATGTCCGACGAGCTGCGCGCCGGCCTGTACTCCTTCGACCTCACTCAGAAGCGCGTCAAGCGGCCTGCCGGTGCGCCGGACAAGTCGCTGGCCCGCGAGGTCAAGAAGGTCGGCGTCGTCGGCGCCGGGCTGATGGCCGGTCAGCTGGCGCTGCTGTTCGTGCGCCGCCTCAAGGTGCCGGTGGTCATCACCGACGTCGACCAGGAACGCATCGACCGCGGCGTCGGCTACATCCACGGCGAGATCGACAAGCTGCTCGGCAAGGGCAGGCTCTCCCCCGACGGCGCGAACCGGCTCAAGGCGCTGGTCACCGGGTCGCTGGACAAGGCCGCGTTCGCCGACGCCGACTTCGTCATCGAAGCCGTCTTCGAAGAGATGACGGTCAAGCAGGAGGTGTTCGCCGAGCTGGAGCAGCACGTCTCCCCCGAGGCGATCCTGGCCACCAACACCTCCTCGCTGTCGATCACCGAGATGGCGTCGAAGCTGACCAACCCCGAGCGGGTCGTGGGCTTCCACTTCTTCAACCCGGTCGCGGTGCTGCCGCTGCTGGAGATCGTGCGCGGCGAGAAGACCGACGACGCCTCGCTGGCCACCGCGTTCTCGGTCAGCAAGCAGCTCAAGAAGTCCAGCGTGCTGGTCAAGGACGCCCCGGCGTTCGTGGTGAACCGGCTGCTGACCCGCTTCATGGGCGAGATCATCGCCGCCGTCGACGAAGGCACCCCCTTCGACGTCGCCGACCGCGCGCTGACCCCGCTGGGCCTGCCGATGAGCCCGCTGGTGCTGCTGCAGCTCGTCGGCCCGGCCGTCGCCCAGCACGTCAACGAGACGATGCACGCGGCGTACCCGGACCGGTTCGGCATCAGCGAGAACCTGCAGCGGTTCGTCAAGGCCGGCAAGACGGCCGTGTGGCAGCAGGACGAGCAGGGCGGCCAGGTCGTCGACCCCGAGGTCGTCGCGCTGTGGGAGCAGGGCTCGAACCCGTCGACCTCCGAGCAGGTGCGGGACCGGGCGCTGGAGGCGCTGGCCCAGGAGATCCGGCTGATGCTGGACGAGGGCGTCGTCGCCGAGGCGCAGGACATCGACCTGTGCATGCTGCTCGGCGCGGGCTGGCCGTTCTGGCTGGGCGGCATCACCGCCTACCTGGACCGTTCCGGCATCGCCGAGCAGGTCAACGGCACGCGGTTCCTGCCGAAGGGCGTGGCCTCGGTGCCCGCCTGATCAGGTTCTCGTGACGGGGCCGGGACGACCTGTCGTCCCGGCCCCTGTTCCGTGGGAGCCGGCCGTTCGGTCACCACAACGGCGCAGGTGGCGCACCAGGCGTTCCGCGCGCGGGATGCACTTCCCGACCACCACTCTGGTTGAGCACGATGAGCCTTCCCGGGTACGCCCGTTGCGCGATCTCCACGTCACGGTGGTCGAAATCGCCGGCACCTGGCCGCTGTCAGCGTCCGGGACTTGCTTGAACGGCATCGAGCGAACGCAACGACATGTCTTGGTATGCGGCCGCGGTGGCCCGAACCACGTCGTCGATGTCGTACGTCGATATCCGGCACAGGACGGCGGGGACCGAGCCGAGCAGCTCCGGTTCGGAACGCCGTAACCTCGCCACAGCCCGCGCTGTCTTCGGCGCTCAGTTGACTGCTTTCGTCACCTACGACCAACGACTGTCGGCGTCCGCGAGCGCGGAAGGCCTGCCGGTTAGCTACTACGGGTCATACATCGACCGGCAGTTCCACACACACGTCGAGGCCGCCGTTCGGGACGGACCGGGCCGTCACACGACCGCCGTGGGCGGTGACGGCGGCGCGGACGATGGACAGGCCCAGGCCCGCGCCGGTGCGGGCCGTGCGCTGCATGCCCGCTCGACGGAACGGGGCGAAGAGGGCGTCCACCTGATCGGGGTCGATCAGCGGGCCCGAAGACGACACCCGCAGCAGCGCCGAACGCCCGGCGATCGTCGTCACGACCTCGACCCAGCCACCGTCGACGTTGTGGCGCACGGCGTTCTCCAGCAGGTTCTCCGCGATCCGTTCCAGCAACGCCGGATCGCCCAGCACGAACACCGGCTCGCCGTGGCAGGTGATCCGCACCGACCGCGCCTGCGCCTCGGCCTCGACGCCGCGCCGGGCTCGGACCGCGACCTCGTGGAGGTCCACCCGCTCCCGCTCGGCCAGCTCCGCGCCGTCGGTGCGGGCCAGCAGCAACAACGCCTCCACCAGCCGTTCCGCCCTGGCCGCGGCCTCGCGCAGCACCTCCGCCATCCGGCGCAGCTCCTCGGCGTCGGCGTCCGGGTCGCTCAACGTCACGTCCAGCTCGGTGCGGATCACCGCCAGCGGGGTGCGCAGCTCGTGGCTGGCGTTGGCGACGAAGCGGCGCTGCGAGTCGAACGCGGCCTGCAACCGGTCGAGCATCGCGTCGAAGGTGTCGGCCAGCTCCGCTACCTCGTCGCGCGGACCGCCCAGCGCGATCCGCTCGTCCAGCGACTCCGCGGACAGCCGCCGCGCCGAATCCGTCACCTCCTGCAGCGGGCGCAGCACCCGGCCGGTCACCGTCCACGCCAGCACCGCCGCCGCCAGCACCACCGCCACGAACGCGACGCCGCCGGCGGTGAGCACCTGGTGGCGGGCGGAGGCGCGCAGCGCGGCCCCGAGCTGCTCGGCGGGCACCAGCGCCTCGCCGACCCGGACCAGGCCACCGGGTGGAAGGCGCGGCACGCCCGCGACGACGTTGCCCACCAGCAGCCAGCCCAGCCACAGCAGCAGGGCGCTCACCGCGGCCACCAGTCCGGTGGCGAGCAGCGTCAACCGCGCGCGCAGCCCGGGACCGCGCCGGATCAGCGGGCGCAGGCCGGGTGGCACCGCCGGACGGCCCACGCTCACGCCCCGGTGTGCTCGGCGCGGCCCGCCGACGGCACCCGGTAGCCGGAGCCGACGACGGTGTCGATGACCGCGGGCTCGCCGAGCTTCTTGCGCAAGGTCATCATCGTGACCCGCACGGTCGTGGTGAACGGGTCGGCGTGCTCGTCCCACACCCGCTCCAGCAGCTCCTCCGAGCTGACCACCGCCCCACCGGCCGCCAGCAGCACCTCCAGCACGCCGAACTCCTTGCGGGTCAGCTCCACCTCCGAGCCGTCGCGCCGCACCACCCGCCGCGCCGGGTCCAGCTCCAAGCCGCGCGCGGTCAGCAGCGGCGGCACCGCCGGAGTCGCGCGCCTGCCCAGCGCCCGCACCCGCGCGATCAGCTCCGGGAACGCGAACGGCTTCGCCAGGTAGTCGTCGGCGCCGAGCGACAGGCCGTCCACCCGGTCCTGCACGGTGCCGCTGGCGGTCAGCATCAGCACCCGGGTGAGCTCGCCGGAGGACACGACCTCGCGGCACAGCTCGTCCCCGGACATCACCGGCAGGTCCCGGTCCAGCACGATCACGTCGTACCGGGTGATCGACGCCTTCTCCTGGCCGCTCTCGCCGTCGTAGGCGACGTCCACAGCCATGCCTTCCCTGCGCAGCCCGCGGGCGACGGCGTCGGCCAGCGGCTGCTCGTCTTCCACGACAAGGATTCGCACCGGTTCACCGTGCCACAACCGGCGCGGGCGGGGATCACCAGCGGGCGCACGGCGGGGCCCCCGCCCCCCCCCCGGGGGGGGCGGCCCGGGGGGGGGGGGGGGGCCCCCCCCCGGGGCCCCCCCCCCCCCCCCGGCGCCCCGCGGGGAGGGCGG